>CALXCW010000227.1 GCA_944386905.1 uncultured Oscillospiraceae bacterium | reverse complement strand
GATGCTCGGGACAGATAGAAGATGATGCCCAGCGCATCGGCCAGGAACCAGCCGATGGGCACGGCCCACCAGATTCCCACAACCCCGAAGAATGGGACCGCGGAGAGGGCGTATGCAAGCGCAACCCGCGTGCCGAGCGACACGACGGTGAGGACGACCGACATGCCGGGCTTCCCAAGCGCCCGGTAAAGTCCGTAGAGAAGGAACAGGATGCCGATCAGGGCGTAGAATGCGCCTTCGATCCGCAGGTAGCGGACGCCTTCTGTGATCACGGCCGTCTCGCCGGCGTCGATGAAAAGGGACATGAGCGGCCGGGCAAAGATGAAGACCAGCAGGGAGATGATCAGGCTGAAAACCGTGGAGGTTATGACAGCTGTGCGGATGCCCTTGCGGATCCGGTCAGAGTTTCCTGCCCCGTAGTTCTGTGCAATGAAGATGGAGAAGGCATTTCCGAAATCCTGCACCGGCAGGTAGGCGAATGCGTCGATCTTTACTGCTGCGGCGAAAGCGGCCATGATGGTCGTGCCAAAGCTGTTGACCAGTCCCTGCACAGCCAGGATCCCCAGGTTCATAATAGACTGCTGGAGACAGGTGAGGGCAGAGAAGCCGGTGATCTCTTTTATGCGTGTGCGGCGCAGGCGGATGGACGGATCCGGGCGCAGAAGCTGTGGAAAACGGATCCGGCTGTACAGCGCGATCCCGATGCCTGAGACATACTGGGCGATCACGGTCGCTTCTGCGGCTCCGGCCACGCCCCGTCCCAGACCAGCTACGAACCACAGGTCCAGGATGATATTGAGGACTGCAGAAACGGCAAGAAATGCAAGCGGTACAACTGAATTTCCGATGGAGCGCAGGAGCGAAGCAAAAAAGTTGTAGAGAAAGATCCCGGTCAGGCCGGCAAATACCACGGTCAGATAATCCTTCATCATACCGGTCAGTTCTTCCGGTGTGCGGAGGAACCAGATGATCCAGTCTGTTCCGGCGAAGACAAGGATATTGAGGATTACCGTCACGATCCCGAGAAGGGCAAATGAGGCCAGGATGCATTCTCTGAGCGCCTTTTCATCTTTCTGGCCGAAACGGATGGAGAAGACCGTGCCGCTTCCCATGGCAAGCCCCAGGATGATGGAAGTGAGAAAGGTCATCAGAGAAAAAGCGGAGCCCACGGCGGCAAGCGCGCCCGCCCCGAGAAACCGTCCGACGATCAGCGTATCTGCAATATTGTAACACTGCTGCAGCAGGTTTCCCAGGATCATGGGAACAGCGAAGCGCAGCATGGTCTTCATGACCGGTCCGTGGGTCAGTTCATTTTGCATATCAGTCACACAGCTTTCCAGATCATTTGTAAATAACGAAATATATGATAATTCCGGGATAAAAGAATGTCAACATTGACGCTTTTTTTCACTGCGTGGTATGATGGGGGCAGCGTGATGAAGAACAGGGGATATGCGGAAATGAACGGATCGGAAAATAAGAGGATCATTGTCCTCGGCTTTACAGGGGCGGGCACTGCGCTCGGCAGGGAACTGTGCGGAAAACTGAAAAAAAACGGATATGACTGTCAGGGTTATGCGCCGGGAAAATATGCAGGAGAAAATGTCCTGCCGCTTCCGGAGGACCGGTCTGAACTGATCGGCGGCCAATGGGGGCGTGCGGCGTTTCTGTTTATCGGCGCTGCGGGCATCGCCGTGCGCTGGATCGTTCCCTGGGTGAAGGACAAGTATACGGACTCGCCGGTGCTGGTGATGGACGAGAAGGGCCAGTATGTGGTCCCGATCCTGTCCGGCCATGTCGGGGGCGCTGCGGCCCTGGCGGATGAGATCGCGGGACTGGCCGGCGGGACGGCTGTGCATACGACGGCGACAGACGTACAGGGAAAATTCGCAGTGGATGTATTCGCCAGGAAGCACGGTCTGGAGATCACAGACCGGCGTGCGGCAAAGGCAGTATCGGCGGCTGTGCTCGATGGGGAGAAGATCGCCCTGTATATAGAAGAGGCTTATGGCGATATGCTGACTTCAGAGGAAAAGACCTGCCTGCCTGAAGACGTGATCCTCTGCGGGACGGTATTGGATGCGGAGAAATGCAGATACCGGGTGATGGTGACAGGGCAGCGGCCTTCAGAAAAGGCGCTGTGGCTGAAGCCAATGGACATGGCTGCGGGGATCGGATGCCGGAAAGACATCAGTCCCGAACTCCTGGAAAAAGGATTTCTGGACGTCCTTAAAGAAAACGGGATCAGCATCCGGCAGATCAGGAAGATCGCAAGCATTGACCTGAAGAAGGATGAGGCGGCGATCCTCCGGCTGGCTGAAAAATATGACTTCCCGTTCGTGACCTATCCGGCGGATGAACTCCGGACGGTGGAAGAGGTGACCGCCGGGTCGGAATTCGTGGAGAAAGTGACCGGCGTGGACAATGTCTGCGAGCGGGTAGCGCGTCTGTGTGCCCGGAATCGGGAGACAGGTGCAGACGGAGAACTGATCTGGGGAAAATGCATCCGGGAAGGGATGACGGCGGCGCTTGCTGCATATCCGGCACGGACTGCCGGGAAAACCGGATGCGCAAAGGCGGATGAGAAAACCACGGATATCCTTATTTTCGCGGGCACGACGGAGGGACGTCTG
>CALXCW010000226.1 GCA_944386905.1 uncultured Oscillospiraceae bacterium | reverse complement strand
CAGGTTCTGGCGAAGCCCGGTTCCATCCATCCCCACACCAAGTTCAAGGGCCAGGTTTACGTCCTGTCCAAGGAAGAAGGCGGCCGTCATACTCCCTTCTTCAACAACTATCGTCCTCAGTTCTATTTCCGTACTACTGACGTGACTGGCATCATCTCCCTGCCCGAGGGCGTTGAGATGTGCATGCCTGGCGACAACATCGACATGAACGTGGAGCTTATCACCCCTATCGCTATTGAGAAGGGCCTGCGCTTCGCTATTCGTGAAGGTGGCCGTACCGTCGGTTCTGGTGTCGTTATCGACATCCTGGGCGACTAATTTCTCATTTAAACCCGCTGCCGCTTGTCGGCAGCGGGTTCTTTTTATCCGCAATTGCGGAGAAGCTGGTGACTTATTTTTGTATAATTTTTTTATTAAAAAATATTTAATTACATAATTTAAATTTTATTAGACAATACATATTGAAAATTTATATTTTTATTAAATATCAATAATATTTTTACACCAAAATCAGGAGACATAAAGCAAAATGGCATCTTGACAATTTTAATTTTTTCACTAAATTTAATATTGTAGATTGCCTTCTGCATTAGAGGCCCGCACTAATATGATTGCCGCCAGGTGCGGCTTCATCTGGAGGTACCCCCATGAAATATTCTTTTTCCCATGCTGTATGGCAGCTCAAGGGTGTTGCGCCCCATGTTCCTATGCAAGGCAACATCATGGAAACCGGAAGGCCCTTTCGTGGTCTGACGCCTTGGATTCCCTGTGACATTCCCGGCGGTGTTTCTTTGGCTCTCTATCGTGCTAAGTGGCTGGACTATCCATATTACGCCATGAACAGCTTGAAATGCGAATGGGTTGAGCACCGTTGGTGGATGTATGAGACAACCATTGAAAGGCCGGCGCTCCAGGGTAAGCATTTTAAACTCCTGTTTCATGGTGTTGACTATGATGCATTGATCTATCTCAATCACCAATTCCTTGGTGAGCATGTCGGTATGTTTGAGCCCTTCTCCTTTGATATTACTGACACTTTTATTACAAGCGACAAGCTGACGCTCCAGGTGATGATTAAAAGTGCTCCCGATGAAGTGGCACAGGTGGGTCGCACCTCGGAAACTACCACGCAGAAGAGTAGGTTTAGCTATAAGTGGGACTTTGGTACGAGACTGGTAAATCTGGGCATTTGGCGTGATATCGAGATTGTCGCGCAAGACGACTTTGTTTTGTCTGATGTGTCGGTGCGCAGTGATGTGGCTGATGACGGTACAGGCTTGATTCAATGTGGCGGCGCGGTGGAGAATTTGAGCGGCGGTGCTGCGCCCTTGTGTGTTCTTGCACGGGCATCCTTGGAGGGTAGGGAAGTGGCTAACGCCCTCCTGACCGTGGAGCAGGGGCGTTTCGGTGGTACGCTTGAAATTCGTGATCCCGCGCTCTGGCAGGTCAACGGCCGCGGTGCCCACCCCCTCTATACGGTTACGCTAACGCTTCGAAATGAGGAGCAGGAATTGGATTGCTGGCAGGGATTTCAAGGCATTCGACGCCTGCGGTTTTTGCAAAATGAGAGTGCGCCGGCGGATGCGCTGCCCTATACCTATGAAATCAACGGAACGCCTATCTATATCAAAGGCGTCAATTTGACGCCGCTGGATCATATCTACGGCGATATTCCCGCGGAGCGGTATGAGGCGACGGTGCGGGCAATCGCAGCGATGAATGTGAATCTCATCCGTGTCTGGGGCGGCGGCATCATTGAGGATGAACGGTTCTATGACCTCTGCGATCGCTACGGAATCCTGGTCTGGCAGGAGTTTATCCAATCCAGTTCAGGAATTGACAATGTCCCCTCCAAACATCCGGAGTTTTTGAAACTGCTGGAAAAGACTGCTCGCTGTGCAGTGGCCCGGTGTGCAAATCACACATGTCTCGCGGCCTGGAGCGGCGGCAATGAACTGATGGATGAGATGGGAGCGCCTGTTGGATATGACGACAGCAATATTGCAATACTGAAGGCTATCACGGACGCGATGGATGCGGGTCGGATGATGTATCCAACTTCAGCATCCGGGCCTAACGAGCGTCAGTCCGCCATACCCAATACCAGTCACGATGTCCATGGAGACTGGGAGTATGGCGGGAATCCCGCCCATTACCCCGCACAGGCTGAGGCAGATCATCTATTTAACAGCGAGTTTGGATGCTCAGGCGTCAGTTTCCCCAAGACCGCCTGGCGCGTCTTGCCGCCGGAGGAACGGAGACCCGCTGACATGCGTGACAATGCCATGTGGCGCTTCCGTGGCGACTGGTGGGATACTTACCAGCGAGATGTGGAATTCTTTGGCCCTGTGGATACCCTGCCGCGCTATACCTCCGTCAGCCAATGGATTCAGGCGGAGGCTGTGCGGTATACCGTCGAAGCCAATCGCCGCCGTGCATTCCGCAACAGCGGCAGCGTCATTTGGCAGTTCAACGAACCCTGGCCCAATATTGCCAACACCTGCCTCTATACTTATTATGATGATCCTAAAATGGCCTATTTCTGGGCTAAACATGCCTATGGGGCTTTCCATGTCAGTCTGGATTATCGGCGACTGGATTATGTGCCGGGTCGCAACTTCAGCGCTGGTATATGGATCAGCCGTGATGATTGTGGAGAGAAGATCGAGGCGTCGATAATTGCAGAGGTTCTGGCAATGGATGGGAAAGTACTCCATAGGCAGAATTGGTGTGGTACCCTGGAGCCTAGACACAGTAGCTGCTGTACGATTCTCTCATTTCAGGTTCCGAATGTGGAAGTGTTTGCTGTGCGGATCACAGCGCAATGCGAAGGCCACAGCGACAGCAATTGTTATTTCTTCTCCACACACTCCCAGGAGATATATCGCCCCTATCTGGAGCTTCCGGCGCCAACGCTATCAGTCCGTTTGCTGGAGGAGCAGGGAAGAGAGCGCGTTTACGAAATCAAGAATACTGGAACCACAGCCGCCCTGCATATTCATGGTTTTGACCGGCGAGATGTTTGCATTTTTCTCCCTGAGGACGACTTTTTCACCCTCTTTCCGGGTGAAAGACGTCAGATACACTGTATGCTCTATCCGCGATTTAATTACGGCTTTGACGAATACCCGACTGCTGCTCTACACGATGTGCCGGAGATTCTCTTCCGTGCTTTCCCGCTGGATGCGCCCTATGCAGGCGGCGGCCACAGCATGGACGAATAACTTCCAATCAATTGTGGCTTCGTCAAATTTGTTAAATTCAAGGAATGGAATTGTACTTATTAAACAAAGTTTAATAAATGCGTTGACAAATTGAAAAGGTTGATTTATATTAAAATCACATGAAGGGTTTGTTAATAATTCTTGGCGAATGATTGAATTGCACAATGAAGGGGAGAAATAAACATGTGGAGATCTAAGCGAGCCCGGTATGCGTACCTCTATATTTTACCGTTTTTTTTAGTTTTTTTAATTTTCAAACTCTATCCGATTATTTATACTTTTGTCCTGAGTCTGTGTGACATGGACTTGTTGTCCGGTAAGCTGTCCTTTGTTGGCTGGTCGAATTATACGCGGCTTTTGAATTCTGAGTATTTCTTCCGATCCATCGGCAACACGCTGCTTATCTGGATCATGTCCATCATTCCGCAGCTGACACTGGCCTTCCTGCTGGCGCTGCTGATGAGCAACAAGTGGCTCAGAGGTCGTGCGATTTTCCGCAATGTTTATTTCTTCCCAAACCTAGTCACATCTGTTACCGTCGGCCTGCTGTTCGGCACCCTTTTCAGTTACCCCGGCGGCGCGATCAACAATGTGATCACCGCCTTTGGACTGGAAGCTGTGGACTTCCAAAACAACCAGATGCTGGCTCGTATGGTCATTGCTATCGCCATCTGCTGGAAAAACTTCGGTTTCAATATCATTTATTTCACCGCTGGTATCAACTCAATCTCCAATGAAGTTCTGGAAGCAGCCAGTATCGACGGCGCAGGTTGGTGGCAGAAGGTCACCAAGATCACCATTCCTCTGATGAAGCCGATCCTCATCTATGTGATGGTTACCTCCATCATCGGCGGTTTGCAGATGTTCGATGAGTCCAAGTTGGTGTTCCAGTCGGTGCCAGGCGATGCCACCACGACTATGATCAAGTACATGTATGACTCCGCCTTTGTTCGCTTCCAGTTCGGCTACGGTGCTGCCTGTGCCTATGTGGTGTTCGTGATCATCATGTTCTTCAGCGCCATCTCCATGTGGATTACGCGCGATCGCGATAAGGTGAGACCGCTTGGCGGCAAGCGCGGCAGAAAGTGAGGGCAATAGCATGTTAGAGAACAGAAGTGTTCGGGCATTGGTTGCCCGCAGAAAACTGGTGCATGGTTTGCTGATCCTGTTCTGCACCTTTGTGGCGCTGGTTGCATTTTATCCCTTCTTTGTCATGGTGATTTCCAGTACCCACGACAATTTCAACATCGTATCCAAAATCAATGTGCTGCCTGGACGTCACCTGGCGGAAAACTATGAACGCTTGACCAGGAATATGAACATCCTGGTGGGTATCAAAAACAGCATTGTCCTTTCGGTGGCTGTCACCGTCATCGAGACGTATTTCACTGTAATGACCGCTTATGCTTTTGCGAAGTTCAAATTTCGCGGCCGGAACTTCCTCTTTGGCGTGATCCTTGTGTTTATGATGCTTCCTGGTCAGTTGGGCATTATCGGCTTCTACAAAGAAATCCAGGCTCTGGACATGATGAATTCCTACTTTCCGTTGATTGTCCCCAGCATCGCCAACTGCTTCGCCGTATTCTTCTACAAGCAGTATATGGACACGTCCTTGCCTACCGAGTTGATCGAGGCGGCCATTATGGATGGCTGCCGGGAAATTCAGATTTTCCACAACATTGTTATTCCGCTGGTGAAGCCTGCCATGGTTACCCAGGCTGTGCTGACCTTTATCGGAACCTGGAACAGCTACCTGAATCCCCTGATTTTGCTCAATGAGAAGGAAAAATTCACCTTGACGCTGATGATCGCCACTGTTCGCGATGCCACCAACGCCGAGTATGGCGCCCAGTATCTGGGCATGGTCATCTCCGTGATCCCCACGGTTATTATCTACTGCTTCGGCTCTAAGACGATCATGGAGAAGATCACGGTCGGTGCTGCTGTCAAGGGCTGAGGATCGTTCACTGGAGCCGGCCTCAGACGGCCAACCGCTGGACTGGCTCTTTTGAAAAAACTAAAATGAGAGATCATTTTAGGAAAAATAAAATGGAGGAATCACAATGAAAAAACTGCTGGCTCTGATTTGTTGTCTGGCTCTTGTCCTTGCGATGTTCGCTGGCTGCGCCGGTGACACGTCCACGGACACCAACACCAACGACACCACAAGCGATGCCACCAACGACACCACAAGCGATGCCACCAACGACACCACGGACGACACCACCGATGATACCACTGAGGAGGTTAATCCCGAAGATCTCACCGGTACTCTGACCTACTGGACTTACACCGACACTGCTTATCAGCTGACGGAACAGTTTGCTGAGAAGTATCCCAACATTACTGTTGATGTGCAGGTCTTTGGTGGCGACGAGTACAAGACCAAGATCCTGACCGCGCTGCAGAGTGGTACTGATGTACCCGATATGTTCGACCTGGAAGAGGGCTATGTCTACGAATTCCTGGACAGCGACGTGATTGCCGACCTCTCCTACATCGACATCGAGAATCTCACCGCCAACTACTATGACTATCAGAAGGCTTCCATGAAGGACTCCAACGGCAACTATAAGTGCCTGACCTTCATGTCCAACCCTGTTTGCTTCTGGTATCTGCGTGATGCCTGTGAGCAGTGGCTGGGCACCTCTGATCCCGACGAAATCTCTGCTATGATCACCTCTTGGGACGATATGTTCGCCCTGCAGGAAGAAGTCTATGAAGCCTCCAATGGCGAAGTTGCAGTCTTTGGCACCATTTCTGAGATGCCCAAGGTTTCCGCTTTCTCCTTTGATCCCCTGGTTCAGAATGGCGAACTGGTCATCAGCGACGACTGGATCGGCCTGATTGACGACATGAGAACCTTCTACAATTCCGGTTATGATCCCGAGTATGGTTCCTGGAGCGGCGAATGGGCCACTGCTTGGAACACCGGCAAGCTGCTGTTCCGCGCTATGCCCTCTTGGGATTACTTCACCGACTGGGATGTCAACACTGGCAACGTCGGTCTTGCTGCTCCCTTCCTGTCCTCCTTCGAGGGCCAGACCTGCCTTTGTGTCTACAATGAGTCTGAAAACAAGGATCTCGCCGGCGTGTTCCTGTCCTACATTGCTTCTGATGAGTTCCAGATTGCCAATATGGAAGTGAACAACCAGGTTCCTGCCAGCAGATCTGCGATCGAGGCTATGGCTGATGGCTACAGCGCCGAGAAGTATGGCGGTCAGAATATCCTGGCTACCTTCAGTGATGTTCTGGAGAACGTCGAGGCCATTACGCCCGACAAGTACACCAGAAGCGTACAGAACCTCTTCCAGAATACCGCTTCCAACGGCATCAAGGAAGGTAAGGACAATGATACCATCATTGCCGAGTTCAAGTCCGCATTGGCTGACCAGTATCCCGAAGTCGTGATCAACTAATATGCTCTCGCTTCCGGAGGGGAGTCTCTCCCCTCCGGAAGTTTCAATTTCTACCAGTACTTCAGATTATTCTTAAAAATTGTAAAAAAAAGCAATGGAGATCTCATGTAACTTTGGTATATAATACCTATAGTTACAAGTCAACGCACAAGTTTTCTGTGTATCTACCGGTAAGACTTCCGCCCAGTGGGTGAATTTGTGGCTGACTTGGACATTTCAGAAAGGATTTTCGGAGGTGCCGTGATGGATGACCATCAAATTCAGCTGAAGAATATCAACCGGCGCACAGTGCTCAATTATATACGCAAGAATACCTTTGCCACCAAGGCAGGTTTGGCTGCATCCACCGGCTTTACCTTTGCGGCGGTAAAAAAAATATTGGATGAGCTTGAGGCGCTTAAACTTGTGCGATTTGCAAGGATTGAAAAAAAAGGTGTGGGGCGCAACTCGGTTATGTACGAGATCAACCCCGACTATGGTTATATTATTTCCCTTTACATGAATCGTAAGGCCATCCACGTGGCGGTGGTCAATCTGGGCAGACAAATCGTCAGCCGCAGGAAGCTGCCCATGGAGAATCGGGCCGTATCACAAAAGGAACTGATCGAGATTATTCTGCAGTCTGTCCATGAAGTGATCCATGAGGCAGGCGTTGCTAAAAATAAATATATCGGCGTCGGTATCGGCGTACCTGGGCCCATTGACATGGAAAAAGGGTTGGTACTCACACCGCCGAATATGCCGATGCTGCACTATTTGCCGCTTAGGGAAATTATTGAGTCCAAGCTGGACCTTCCTGTTTACGTTCATAAAGACACCAATGTCATCGCCTTGGGTGAATATTGGAGCGAGAAGGGGAGATGCAGCGAGAACCTGGTTTACCTTGATGTGGATATGGGCATTGGCAGCGGTATGATCATTAACGGCAAAATCAATGCCGGAATTGAAGGTAAGGCCGGAGAGTTTGGTCACATGACCATTGATATCAATGGCCCGGTCTGTAAATGCGGCAACCGCGGATGTCTGGAGGCGATGGCCTCTGGTATAGCTGTGTTGCGCGACTTTGCATCAGAGCTTGAGAAATATCCCACGCATCCGCTCTATGCAAGAAGGAATTATCTGGAGATTGACGACCTCATTCAAGCCTATCGAGACAAGGATATGATCGCTGTGCCGATCATCAACCGTGCAGCATATTACGTTGGTATTGGCGTTGCAAACGTCATCAATTTTATGGATCCAGAAAAAGTGGTTCTGGGCGGCCTGTTTTTACGCAATTTTGAAGGCAGCTATGACATTGTTACCAATGTCGCCAGCCAGCGCATGCTGAAAAACAGTAATGTCTGCAACGTCCAGAAATCACAACTGGGTATGGATGCCGGTGTCATCGGCTGTGCCGAAGTGGTCATCGACTATTTCTTCCAAGACGCAGTGAACGAAATTTGGGCCAAAAACTGATTGACTATGAAGAGGTGAGAAGATGAAAATGAATTACATTGCTGTGGAGCAAACAAACAACTGCTCCGTTACGACGATCTCGACCGATAAGGCGCTGCTGGTTTCCTCCATGATTCTGGATGCCGCTGCGCCCCAGACCCACAGCGCTTTTAACAAATCATTTGAAACCGATCAGACTGGTGTCCTTGCGTCTTTCCGCCTATTATTGCCTGCGCCGGATGCGTCCGGCCTCATGGCCATCTACCAGCACAAGAACTGGTGGGTACGTCCTGCCTTTGCTGCAGGGTTTGATGCTCTGCCTGAGCGGACGCAGCTGATCTTATGGAAGCAGGACAAGGTGTTTTCGGCGCTGCTGGCCGTGTGCGATGGTCGTTTCCGCGCTGATTTCTCCGCTGCTGAGGGCGGTGTCCTGGTGGAGCTCTCCACCAATGGCTGCGCCTTGGAGGGGACAGGTGTCGTGGCTGCCTTTGGTCAGGGGGCCGATCCCTATGCGCTGATCCATGACCTGGTGGCTGCTGTTGCGCAACACCAGGGTCGTAGCCATATTCTCTGTGAGAACAAGGTTTTTCCTGAAATGTTCCGCCATCTTGGCTGGTGCACCTGGGATTCCTTCTATCACAAGGTCAACGAGGCAGATATCTTCCGTAAACTTGATGAGCTGCGTGCCAAGCAAATCCCTATCCACTGGATGCTGATTGATGACGGTTGGTCGGATGCAGACTATACTACCCGCAAGCTCAACGCCTATACCGCCGATGTTGTGAAATTTCCCCATGGCCTGGCCCACACTGTACGAAAGGCAAAGGAAGAGTACGGTCTGGCTCAGGTGGGCGTTTGGCACGCTCTGCTGGGCTACTGGACTGGCATGAACCCCGGCTCGGAGATCTTCCGGCAGCTGGAGGGGAAATTGGTCAGGAAAGATGAAAATGACTATGTTTTGAAGCCGGATGAAGATGTGATCTACGACTTCTATGATCGCTGGCATACATTCCTGGCCGAGAG
>CALXCW010000225.1 GCA_944386905.1 uncultured Oscillospiraceae bacterium | reverse complement strand
CTTATTCGGCATTCCTTCTTACCCGCAAAATTAAAAACGGCAGGTCTTTACGCAAAGTGATTAAATGGCGGATGCACCGATGCTGTTATGCGATACAGTCGTCTTTGGCGGTTGCGCTAATATTGGTGATTGGTATTATCGGCATTCAAGGCGTATTTGGTGATAACATCATTAATTTCTCTATTGCTGCAACCACCAATAACCAAAGTATCTCTCAGACCATCAGCAACAACATCGACACGGTACTACTCCTACAGGAAGAGGAGTGGAATGATCTAACTACTCAGGAAAAACTGGATGCTCTTCAAACCGTAGCGAACATAGAGGCTCATTACTTGGGATTACCCAATGAGTTGAATGTCGGTGCGGCAAACCTCGGAGAGTACACACTTGCCTGTTATAACGATAGAACACACACCATTAGCATCGATCTTAATCACCTGGAAAATGACTCAGTTTACGATGTCCTTGATAGCTGCTGTCATGAAGCATACCACAGTTACCAACATCGTCTCGTTGAGGCTTATAAGTCTGCAAATGAGCGGATAAAAGGGCTTCGAATATACAAACCGGCAATCAAATACGGAGAGGAATTCAGTGATTATTCGGATAGTGATTATGACTATTGTTCATATTATTACCAGAATTGCGAGATAGATGCTCGTGATTATGCAGAAGATGCTGTCGATGATTACTATCGGCGAATAGAAGCCTACTTAAATGATATATCAAATGATTCAAACGCATGAAAGGGAGTAGTAACAAAAATGGAAAAACAAAAAATGATAAACAAACCGTCCGCAATGGGAAAGGAGCAACTCCTACTCTTAAAAAAGGGGATGAGCAAGAAAGCGTATAAGGAGTATTGCCGTAAATACCGCAGTTCCTTGATGCTTGGACGCAACTATGGAACAAGGCGTATGGCGTCTGCGCGGGACTGTGTGCGAAACAGAAACGTCCACATCGAGGACACGAAAATTTACAGGGGGATTGAATGATCACATTTGCAGAAAAAAGGAAAGAGTTTCTCAAGAACATGAGAGCAAAATATCGTGAAGAAGATTCTGAGGTGTTAATCAAATCTAATTCGGCAAATGATGACGATGTAGATGCTGACTTGATGGCTCTCCTGGAAAAGAAGTTTGATGAGCTGTTCGGTCCTTTAGATGATGACTAGGAGGACAAATAATATGAAACCGTTCTATGATTTTTATAAGGATGCATCAAGACTATTCAAGCTACTGGTCGTTAGTGGATTCTCTGGCAGTGGCAAAGGCAGTATCTTGGATAAGTTCCGAGATGAACATCGTACTGTATTAGGTCGTCCCATTGAGGTGGTGACATCCTATACTACAAGAAGTCCCCGATATGCAAGAGAAAACTACCACTTTGTTTCTCCTGAAAAATTCCAGAACATGGTTTTTACGGATGCGTTCCTGGAATACAGCGAGGCGTACAGTAATCATTCCTACGGCACGCCAATTGAAGGGGTTCTCGACGCCCTGAATAAAGGCGCAATTCCATGTCTGGAAATAGACCATATCGGGTTGAAGAAGCTACTTGCTGAAGGTAAAATTGGGCCTAATTCGGTGGTATCGGTTTTCATCACAGCTCCCGCTGATGAATTATACAGAAGGCTTTGCAATCGAGATACAGAAACTTGTGCGCAAATAAGAAGTCGTTTGTTAACCGCTTTGCAGGAATCTTACCATGTGAACTCCTATCAAAATGTCATATTCAACAGTGACTTGAACATAGCAGTAGAAGAATTACAGGAAGCTTTCGAAGGTCGCTTGCAGACTGTGGTTGAATTTGATGATATGCAATTTCGTAAGGATTTATAGTACATCCTTGATACCATGTTTTGAGGTGATTTGAATGAACGATACAATTCATATTCATATCTGTCCCATAAAGGAATTCTATCTCTGGGTTGAGCAGATGGAAGATTATCAAAGAGTAGCTGCAGTCCTTTGTACCACAAACGATATCGAGTATTACAAATTGACTGGGCTTCAATATCTTCATGTTTCTTTTGCCGATATTACTGATGAAGCGCGGTTGGATGCATTTCGTCCGGAACAGGCAACACGCATTCGTGACTTTGTAGATAACTTGCTCGACGGCACTGACCTTTATCTCTGCTGTGATAGCGGAGAGAGCCGAAGTGCCGCTCTGGCATCGGCTTTGATGCATTATTTGGGGCAGGACGAAATGATTGTGTGGAAAAATATAAAGTATCATCCTAATCAATTAACATACTATATCCAATCTATCGCCTGTGGACTGTCAATAACAAGAGAAGATGCACAAGAATTAGCAGAGTACAATCGTGCGCTTTTTCATAAGGCTATTTCGCGCCAACGCAATGGGTAAAGAATCCTCCAAATTAAGTATGTCCACCTTTTAAGAAAAGGTCGGCACTGTGTCCATTTGGTATCAGAGTAGGTCACTACTTTCACTCGCACAGCAAAGCGTTTGACCACTCTGAAACTTTTCCTCTGACAATGAAACTATTCCAACCACGCTGAAACTATCCCTCGGAGAAAAGTTTCAGCGTGATTGCCACAATAGCAAAAAGTGGCTGTTCAGAGCGATGAAAAAGCACCCCTGAACAACCACAATGAAACTAACCCTATAATAGAAAGAGCCGAAAAGCCCTGTCCTGCAAGGATTTTCGGCAAAAGAAAAAGTTCGATAGTTTCAGATACTTTCGTATCAAAACTATCGAACTTATTTGGTGGAGGCGGGGGGAGTCGAACCCCCGTCCGAAAACAACTTGACAGGAACCTCTCCGGGCGCAGTTTGTTATTTCCATTCCCTTTCCCCGCCGGGAACAAACACCCTGCGGAAATCGGTAGCTTCATGATGCATGGTACGCGCAAAGCTTAGCGTACGCACGGTCACCACGAAAATCACACCCGAGCCCGGCTCGTGGTCCTTCCGGGGCGGATGGGCCGCCTAATTAGGCAGCCAGAGCAACGTTTTCGTTGTCAGTTAAGTTTAAGGTTTGCCCGTTTTATCGTGGCCAGGCGCCACGGCCCGCTATTCCTGCCTCACTGCCCCCGTCGAAACCAGTACGCCCCCATATCATTGGCGCAACCACTAAGGGGAAGGCCTGCATCAAAATTCAAGATAGCAAAGACCCCTTGTCCTGTCAAGGGAAAAATGGCGAAAACCCGCCGGCAAATCCCGGTACATTCCAGCCCCGCCTGCCCCCCAAGGGGGGCTCAAAACCGGCCGTAGGGGTCAGGGAGCCGATCCGGCTCCGGATAGGTTTGGCCCTGGGTATCCACGGTAATCCGGAGAATCTTCTGCTGGGTCAGGGGCCGGTCATTGCGGTCGGTTTTCACCCCGGCAATCTGATCCACCACGTCCATGCCCCCGATTACCTTGCCAAAGGCGGCATACTGGCCGTCCAGGTGCTTGGCATCGGCGTGCATGATGAAAAACTGGCTGCCGGCAGAGTTGGGGGACTGGGCCCGGGCCATGGACAGCACCCCCCGCTTGTGCTTCAGGGGATTATCCACCCCGTTAAACAGGAACTCCCCCTTGATGCAGTACCCCGGGCCGCCCATGCCGGTGCCCTCCGGGCAGCCGCCCTGAATCATAAACCCAGGGATTACCCGGTGGAAAATCAGGCCGTCATAAAATCCCTTCTGAATCAGGGAAATAAAATTATACACCGACTGGGGCGCCTGATCGGGATACAGTTCTGCGGTAATCACACCGCCGTTTTCCATCTCTATGGTGACCATCGGATTCATGGCGTCAATACCTCTCTTTCATTGCCCGGTCAATCTGCCGGCGGGCGTCCCGCTCCGCCGCGGCTTGCCGCTTATCGTAAAGCTTCTTGCCTTTGCACAGGCCCACCGCCACCTTCACCCGGGCATGTTTGAAATAGACGGACAGGGGGATCAGGGCATAGCCATCCTGCTTCACCTTGCCATACAGGCGGTTGATCTCCTGCTTGTGCATCAGCAGCCGCCGGGGGCGGCGGGGATCTTTGTTGAAAATATTCCCCTTTTCATAGGGGGAAATGTGCATTTGGTTGACATAAATTTGACCATCCTTGATGCCGCACCAGGCGTCTTTCAAGTTCAAGGTTCCGGCCCGGATGGATTTCACCTCGGTGCCGGACAGTTCGATGCCCGCTTCATACTCCTCTTCCACATAATACTCGTGGTAAACCTGGCGATTTTTCGCCATGATCTTAACGCCTTCCAAGGCAGCGGCACCTCCTGTCCACCGGGAAATTTCCGGTTACATTATACCACGCCTGTCAAGCCGGCAGACGCCGGCGCAAACAAAAATTTGGCCAATTCATCTGGCGAAGCAAAGGCATAATCGGCAATTGGCGCCATGGCTGCGGCGATCTCCGGCATATTGTCCCGGGACCAGCCGGCCCAGGCAAAGTCCACCCCCCGGGCCTTGGCCATGGCGTAACCGGTGTTCAAGTCATCCACCACCAATAGGTCCCCCGGCTCCAGCCCGAAGCCCGCCATGATATCATCCAGGGGGTACGGCGCCGGTTTACGCTTCTCCGGCCCCAGCTCCCAGCCGTAAATCCGATCCGGCTGAAGGCCGAAATGGGTTTGATAATCCCGGGAGATATTCTCTTTAGCCGAGTGGGAAACCACACAAATCAGCCCCCCTTCCTCCCGCTGCCGCTGCAAAATTGGCCGGATGCCGGGAAAACACGGGGGCACATGGGTCATCACATAGTCCAGCCAAATGGCAAACTGCCGCTGGAATTCCGGCTCCCGAAAACCAAAGTGGTTGGCGCACATTTCAAAGAAGCCTTCCTGAAAAGTCCACAGGGAAAACTCCCGCAGGGACACGGTCTGGCCGGGGCGGAGCTCCCGCAGCGCCTGCAAAAACGCAGGATAGTTTACCGTCGCTTCGCTACGCACCACCGTATCATCATGATCCAGTACCAGACAGGGATATCTCAGCATAACGCCCTCCAACACATCTAGATGCCTGGATTATACCAGAGAACACCGGGGATTGCAAGCCGCGGGCCGCTTTTGGGAACCGGCAAAGGGAAGGTAGGTGTAGGGGCATAAAATTCCCAGCGCACGATGTCCTTGCAC
>CALXCW010000224.1 GCA_944386905.1 uncultured Oscillospiraceae bacterium | reverse complement strand
ATGAACTCCGGCACCACCGCGGCCAAGGAAGCCGCCAACATGGTGGATCTGGACTCCGACCCCACCAAGATCCTGGAGGTGGTGGAGATCGGCAAGCAGCTGCTCATCACCCGCGGCTCTCTCACCACCTTCTCGATTGCAAACGATATCGCAAAGTATTTTGCGATCATTCCCGCTATGTTTATGGCGGCCATCCCGCAGCTGGGTGTTCTGAATATCATGCACCTGAGTACACAAAACAGTGCCATCCTGTCTGCATTGATTTTTAATGCGATCATCATTCCCTGCCTGATTCCTCTGGCGATGAAAGGCGTCAAGTACCGCCCCATGTCTTCCGGGAAAATGTTGGCTCGGAATATGATGATCTATGGTCTGGGCGGCGTTGTCACTCCATTCATCGGAATCAAAATCATTGACATGATCATTGCTCCCGTACTGACGGCAATGGGCATCTGAGGAGGTCCCTTACTATGAATGAAACAGCAAACAAGAACGCATTCTTTCACGGTCTGCGTCAATCTTTGGTGGTAACATTAATATTGTTGCTGCTCTGTGGTTTTGTATTTCCTGTATTGCTCACCGGCATTTCCGCGTTGATTTTCCCCAGCCAAGCCAGTGGCAACCTGGTCTATGCAGACGGCCAGGCTGTGGGGGCAGCAAATGTAGGACAGGATTTCACTGAGCCCTATTTCATGAAGGGTCGTCCTTCGGCTTACAACTATAACACCTATTATGAAGATGAACAGGGCAACCAATACTACAACGATGGCAGTGCGTTTGCCGGGCTCAGTTCCGGTTCCAACAACTATGCAGCCTCCAATCCTGCCCTGACGGAACGGGTTGAGGCCGACATTGAGGCGTTCCTGGAAGCAAACCCGGATGTGAAACGGGAGGATATTCCTGCTGATCTGATGACGGCTTCCGGTTCCGGACTGGATCCGCACATTACACCTGCGTCCGCCCGCATTCAGATTCCTGCGCTGGCAGCAGCTTCCGGGCTGAGTGAGGAGGAATTGGAGCAGATTGTGGCGGATAACACGGAAGGTAAGCTGCTGGGTATTTTCGGGGAAGAAACCGTCAATGTTCTCGGCGTGAACCTGGACATTGCCAAGGCGATGGGCCTTGTGGTGGATGCGTCCAAGTAAGTGCCCTCCCCGCTGGTTTTCGATAACGGAGGCACACTATGCAATTCCATTATGACAAAACGCTAAAGCAGAAAATCAAAGCAATGACCCAGATCGCGGATGAAACTCCGGCATGGCTGACCATATGTCTGGCCAAGTCCTTAAAGGAGTGGCTTGGCCAATCGTGCAGAGTATCCGATCAGGACGGGAGTGCCCAGCTTCAACTGGGATATGAAGCCCTTTCCGTACCGGTTCTGGAGTTTGCAGAAACCTTCGCTCCCCTGGTATGTAAAATCAATTCCATATGGCCTGTTCAGGTGTTTGGAATGGCAGACAATCGCGAATTGATTGAGCTTTCCTTTGCTGAAACGAACGGCGAGTATATTGTGCAACAGCATAACATTTCCGGAACCTGGTGTGAGAATGTTCAGGATATCTATTTGTGCATCCAGTTTCCCGATCCTCTGTCGGCTGGTTGTATGTACCAGCTTTTGTGCGCAGCGGTACATGATGAGTATGTGGTTGCTTTTGACTGGAGATTTGCTGATTTTCTGAACCAGCAGAAGTTGTTCATGGAAGATCGCACATTGTCCTACTGCTATGTTTCATTGGATACCGACTCGGCGCAAGAGAACCCCGTTGCCTGTTTGTCTGGATTGCAGCTGCAGCAAAAGGAAACCTTATGGCATCTGTTTTTGGAAAAACATTTGATCCCGCCTGAATTTGAATGGATCAGGGATGCATTGCTGCAAGATGGTATCCCAAACTGGATCGAGTGGCATTTGGCTCTTTACCGCACTTTGGAACAATTGGGCATCCGCTTTCTCTGCAATAGAAGTCAGTTTGAACTTATGGACAACGCAGGAAAACGCCTCTATTTTAGTGTGGATCACACCAATGCCGCAGAACATGTGCTGATGAAGATCCTTTTTCCACTGAATCAATAGTTCCACCCTCATATGCTATTCAAAAGGTCGCCGGCCTGCCTGTGCATTTCAGGCGGGCCGGCGACCTTTTATCTGTTCTGAATTCCATATGTGCAATCTTTTCCCCGGTTTTAGTTTCTATGAGCTATCATAATGCCATAAGGAGGAGACAGATATGTTTACGTTAATAAAGAGTGTCTCTCGTTTTGAAAACCATATTGACGCCTCAATTGAAAAGTTTATTTTTCACCACAAGTTTTTGGGGTTTTTAATGATCTTCATTGGAATGCCTCTTGTTACCTTGGCAGCAGTTTGTGTATGTACAACCATTATTACTTTGCCAATTGCTTTCCTGCTTGGCTGGATATGAGATGGGTTTGCGGTTCAAGAAAGTGTTGAATATGAATATTGCCAAAATTATGATTCCCAAGGTTTGCACTGTTGTTTTACATGAGCGCAGCGCAATCCGGCAGGGATTAGAAGTCTTAGCACATTGCCATTATACGGCCATTCCAGTATTGGACGCCGAGGAGCATTATGTCGGAAGCGTTACGGAAGGAGATTTTCTTCGACATATCATAAAAACCGGTACAACAGATA
This sequence comes from uncultured Oscillospiraceae bacterium, assembly GCA_944386905.1. Lineage (GTDB taxonomy): Bacteria > Bacillota > Clostridia > Oscillospirales > Oscillospiraceae > Avoscillospira. The sequence continues at coordinate 4,929 of CALXCW010000224.1, read as the reverse complement.
TGAAGGAACAGGAGAAGTATTCTGTTAGAGACATTTTGCGGCACGACTTTTGCCCGGCGCTTTCTATTGAGGCGGAGTTTGATGTCGTGGTGGATGCCTCGCTTCGACAAAATTTTGTCCCGGTTGTTGATAGCAGAAACGCACTTTGTGGAATTGTCACTCGCCGTAGACTGATTGCAGAGATTGCGGCTTCTAAAAAGTAGTTGCCAATAAGAGGAGTGACTTGTGCCTTAATACCGTCTTAATATGCGCCCTAATACATTAACACCTCCTTTAGACCAGATATGGATAATGGGGGTATAAAGAAATAATAAAGGCGTATTAAGAGGTGGAGGCTTATGTGGCAGCTTTTGCATAAGAACAATAAGTCCCCTTTCCGGGTTATCATATTGTGATTTTTTCTGGTCATATTAATGGGAAGTTTCCTTCTCATGCTTCCAGTATCAACACAAGAGGGAACCAGTACCTCATTTTTGGATGCTCTGTTTACTTCCACATCCGCTGTCTGTGTAACAGGATTGGTGATACATGATACAGCTACTTACTGGTCGAATTTTGGACAATTTATCATTATTTTGCTGATACAAATAGGCGGACTTGGTGTCGTGACGGTGGCAGGCGCCTTTGCCATTCTCTCGGGGCGAAAAATCGGACTCATGCAGCGAAGTACCATGCAGGAAGCAATTGCAGCCCCCAATGTGGGAGGCATTGTTCGTCTGACCCAGTTTATTCTAAAGACAGCCCTGATAGTCGAATTATTAGGAGCCGCGCTTCTTTTTCCTGTGTTTTACCAAGAGTTTGGACTTATTAAGGGTGCTTGGTATGCTTTATTCCACTCCATATCCGCTTTTTGTAATGCAGGGTTTGATCTGATGGGAATGAAAGCTCCTTTTTCCTCCTTGACGGATTATGCAAGGAACCCGATAGTTTCCCTTGTGATTGCGCTTTTGATCGTGGTGGGAGGAATTGGCTTTCTGACCTGGGAGGATATTCGCACCAATCGGCTGAATCTCCGCAAATACCGGATGCAGAGCAAAGTGATTCTGACCGTGACCGGCATCTTGATCCTGCTTCCGACAATCTATTTTTTCTTTTTTGAGTTTGAGGATGCGCCTATCGGAGAGCGATTTCTTTTATCGATTTTTCAGGCCGTCACGCCCAGGACCGCCGGCTTCAACACGGCGGATCTCACGGCCATGAGCGAAACCGGGCAGTCGATAATTACGATTCTAATGCTGATCGGCGGCTCTCCGGGATCTACCGCTGGAGGTATGAAAACCACCACTTTGGCAGTCTTATTGGCGAGTGCTTTTGCAGTTTTTCGTCGTAGAGAGAATCCGCACTTTTTCAATCGGCGCGTGCCAAATGAAACAGTGACTCAGGCGGCCACGATTATGATGATGTACCTGATTCTGTTTTTAACTGGCGGGCTGATCATCAGCAGGTTAGAGAATCTGCCTGTCCTTACCTGCCTTTTTGAGACAGCCTCTGCCATAGGAACGGTAGGCCTTTCGTTGGGGATTACTCCGCAGTTGGGGTGGATATCACATCTCATTCTAATTGTGCTGATGTTTTTTGGTCGGGTTGGCGGACTTACATTAATATTTGCAGCCCTCTCCAACATACAGGGCAACAGTGCTCGACTCCCTCAGGAACGAATTACAGTGGGGTAAAGAAATAAATATGGAGGACTTATGAAAACCATTTTGTTGATTGGCTTAGGCCGTTTTGGCCGCCATATTGCGATGAAGCTAAACGAACTGAATCATCAGGTTATGGCGATAGACAAAGATGAGGAACGAGTCAATGCAGTTCTTCCCTTTGTGACCAATGCCCAGATTGGGGATAGCACCAGTGAAGAATTCCTTTCTGCTATTGGTGTGCGAAATTTTGATGTTTGTATTGTTGCGATTGGAGATAATTTTCAAAGTTCCTTAGAAACTGCATCCTTATTAAAGGAATTAGGGGCAAAAAAAGTGGTGGCAAGAGCTGCGCGGGATGTACAGGCAAAGTTTTTGCTCCGCAATGGTGCCGACGAAGTTGTATATCCGGAAAAGCAGATGGCAATTTGGAGTGCGATCCGTTATAGTTCCGATCATATTTACGACTATATTGCTCTGGGTGATGACCACGCAATCTTTGAAATTGAAGTCCCTAATAACTGGGTTGGAAAGACGATCGGACAATTGGATGTGCGGAAACGCTACCATGTCAACATCCTGGCAATTAAGCAGAGCGGAAAATTCGCTATGACGGTCATCACCCCGGATACATGTTTGCCGGAAAACAGCACGATTCTGGTTTTGGGAACACAGCGTGATATTCAGAAGTGCTTCCATATATGAGTACAGTACCCTTACGACCCAAGAAGGAGGGATAGAAATGGGAATGGAAGACGTCGTTTTACTGGGTGGTTTTGCGGCAATTGCAATATTTGGGTATTACATTATGGCAAAATTGGATAATTTTTTAGATAAGATCCGGCAGGAGAACGAAGAACAGGCGCAAACAACCTGTTTAAATATTGCGACCTCATGCGTTAACGTCATACCGACTGTTTCAAATATTCTGAAAGATATCAATCATTTGTATCCTGATGTACATTGCAATCTATCTGTTGGCCATGAACAGGACGTTATAAAGTCCTTTGATTGCGGAGATGCCGATGTGGTAATTATATCCGCCGATTCCGATGTAGAAAGTGAAAGACTGGCACGGTGGAAAAGCATTACTCTAAATCCGCAGTCCTTTTCCATAGACAATGGAATTGTTGACGTGAAAACTGTTGAGAAAAATCCTCAGCATCAAAAAGTTCTGTGGAAAGGCAGCGATAACCAATCTTTGGTGCTGCATTTTATTCACCAACTCTGCGGCCAGAGGTCGTAAATTTATGCTATAATACATTTGCTTGGAAGGAGGGCTCATATTGAATACAGTCACGCTGCCTGAGCAGCTTACAGAGAAGAAACAAGGAAAACTCACTGTTTTTGCCAGCTACTTTACTGGTGCTGGCAAAAGTTATTCTATGTTGGAGCGCGCTGAACAGGCAAGACAAGCGGGGCTGGATGTAGTCATTGGCTTACTCTCCTGCGAGCAGTGGCCTCAAACTCAATTGTTGGCTGACAAGTTTGAGGTGTTGCCTTATAAAACAATAATCCGGGCCGGGCGAACTGATTATGAAATGGATTTGGATGCCTATCTAAAAAGAGCGCCGGATTTGATTTTGGTTGATGATTTATCTCACTTAAACATGGATGATTCGCGCCATATGAAACGCTATCAGGATATAGCGGAATTGTTGAAAGCAGGCGTGGATGTTTATACAACACTGAATGTTCAACACATTGAGAGTATTCAAGATACCGTTTTTTCCATACTGGGATATTCTGAATCAGAGCGTATTCCGGACCGTGTGTTCGATCAGGCGGACCAGGTGGAGTTTGTTGATATCGAGCCGGAACGGCTGCAGCAGCGTCTGCTCCAGCAGAAGAAGGGAGAGCTGCTTTCCGACTGTACTTTGTCACAATTAAGCGCACTACGGGAGATTGGTTTGCGCCGTTGCGCAGACAGAGCAGCTTTATATACCCAAGGTTCCCAGAGTAAAATGGAATACCGCACTCGTGAGCACATTTTGGTGTGCCTTTCTTCTGCCCCTTCTAATGAGAAAATTATACGCACAGCAGCACGGATGGCAAGCGCTTTCCGTTGCGGATTTACTGCACTATTTGTAGAAACAAAGGAATTTCAGTGGATGCCTCAGACGGATAAAGAACGCCTCCAGACCAATATTCATCTGGCGCAGCAATTGGGGGCATCCATTGAAACCGTTTATGGCGATGATGTTGCGTATCAGATTGCCGAATTTTCACGTCTGTCAGGGGTCACAAAAATTGTGCTTGGCCGTAGCGGGCTCCCGCATCATATGTTGTTCCGGAAGCCATCTTTAACTGAGCGGCTAATCGAACTTATTCCGGAACTTGACATTCACATCATTCCCGATAATGGATTGAATGGTCGGTTTGCTGCTAAGCATCGGGAAATCATGCGTCTGCCGACCTTGTCAATTCTTGATTTGTTAAAAAGCGCGCTGCTCCTTACTTTGGCTACACTTATAGGATTTTTGTTTTATCATTTGGGATTTACGGAGGCCAACATTATTACGCTTTATATTTTGGGCGTTATGCTGGTTTCCATATCCACAAAGAGTTCTGTCTGCAGTTTTATCGCTTCCTTCGCCAGCGTGCTTACCTTCAATTTCTTTTTTACGGAACCCAGATTTTCTCTGCATGCTTATGACAGCGGATACCCGGTTACGTTTCTTGTCATGTTTCTGGCCTCCCTGCTTACAGGCTCTTTAGCATCCAAACTGAAGTCCCATGCCAAACGATCTGCTCAGATAGCATGGCGTACAAAGCTTCTTCTTGAAACCAATCAGAATCTTCAAAAGGCTCGAACGGAGGAAGAAATTATCTCGGTAACGGCAAAACAGTTATTAAAAATATTCCAACGAGATATCATTGCATACCGCATAAAGGAAGAAAAACCTGTGATGCCGGAAATCTTTCTTGCGGACAGTACGGCTTCTCCGGAGCGTTACACCTCTGAAAAGGAGCGTGAGGTAGCGCAGTGGGTGATAACAAACAATAAGCGGGCTGGTGCAGAAACAGAAAACCTTTCCGATTCCTGTTGCACCTATCTATCGGTACGGACGGGAAAGCAGATTTATGGGGTCGTGGGCATTGCCGCATCGGATAAGCCACTGGACTCCTTTGAAACAAGTATTCTTCTTTCTGTTTTAGGCGAATCTGCACTTGCCCTTGAAAACCAGAAGAATTTAGAGGAAAAAGAAGCTGCTGCGGTTTTGGCCAAAAATGAACAGCTTCGCGCCAATCTGCTTCGATCGATTTCTCATGATTTACGTACTCCGCT
>CALXCW010000223.1 GCA_944386905.1 uncultured Oscillospiraceae bacterium | reverse complement strand
TTCCTGACCGGTTGAGACACGGCAGAGTCCGCCAACTATAGCCCCGTTGAAACCCGACCGGCCAATGCCTACCCGCTCCCCGCCATCTGCGCGCTGGGCGGGGAGATCCGCCTGGAGGGCGATGCCGCCGATATTCTGGCCGTGCTGGAGCAGCTCTCCACCCTCGGCCCGGCAACGCTGCGCGCGACGATTTCCTTCTGCACCAAGGAGGAAAACCGTGAGTACGATCACCATTCAAACGGAAATGGCCCGCTGCCTGGAGCGGATGAGCACGCTGACACCAGGCGAGGAGCCGTACCAGCAGACCCTGGGATGCCTGTCGAACCTGATGTTCCTGTCACAATCGGAGCATAGGGGTTTCCCGCAGTGCCCAACCGGGCCCGTGGGTGACCCCGGTGTTATGCCCGAGCAGCCAGATGCCCAAGAGATGGAATCCAACACTACCACCGAGGACCCGGATGAGCAGTCCGCTCACACTTCCGAGCCTGAGCCCAAGGCTGAGACTGAGCCCGACCCTGAAAAGGAACAGCCCAAGTACGAGAAGACCCAGGTTCGCGAAGCTCTTGCCAACGCTCGGCTGAAGGGCCTCAACGTGGCCAACCTCATCCATGAAGTCGGGGCGAACAGCCTGTCCGGTGTGGACCCCTCCCGGTACGGCGAGCTGATGGACAACCTGGCCAAGGCGCTGGAGGGTATGGGCTGATGCCGGGTCTGCACGCGATCCTATCCGCATCTTCGGCCAAGCGGTGGCTGGCCTGCCCTCCCTCCGCGCGGCTGGAGGAGAAGCTGAAGGGGATCTTCGGCGACGCCTCCAGCCCCTACGCCCGGGAAGGGACCCAGGCCCACGCGGTGTCCGAGCTCAAGCTGCGGCGTGAGATCGGCGAGATCAACGACTTCAGCTACCAGGAGCAGCGAAAGCTCCTGGGCGACATCCCCCGGGAGATGGATATTGCCACCGACGACTATGTGGATGTCGTCATCAGCAAGCTCTATGAGGCGCGCAGGTCTTGCCCGGACGCCCGCCTGTTTATCGAGCAGCGTCTGGACTTCTCCGACTGGGTGCCCAAGGGCTTCGGCACCGGAGATGCTGTCATCGTCTCCGACACGGTGCTGGATGTGAATGACCTCAAGTATGGGAAGGGCGTGCGCGTCACGGCTGTGGAGAACCCACAGGCCCGCCTGTACGGGCTGGGCGCGCTTGCGGAGTTCGGAAGCCTGTACGACTTCCCCGTGGTGCGCAACACCATCATCCAGCCCCGCGTCAACGAGGACCCGGTGACTTCGGAAGTCCTGACCCGGGAAGAGCTGCTCGCCTGGGGCGAGTCCATCAAGCCCACTGCGCAGATTGCCTGGAGGGGCGACGGTGAGTTCAAGCCCGGCGACCACTGCAAGTTCTGCGCGGCCAAGGCCATCTGCGCGGCCCGCGCAGCCGAGGCCATGCGTATCTTCACCCACGGCTTCGAGACACCGGCTCTCATCTCGGACGACGAGATTCCCGGCATCCTGGCGGTGGCAGACACCGCTGAAGCGTGGATCAAGGACATCCGGGCCTACGCCAAGAACCAGGCCCTGCGCGGCTACCAGTGGCCCGGATACAAGCTGGTGCGGGGCCGGAAGGGCAACCGCGCCTGGTCTGACGAGGACCAGGCCATTGACCAGCTATCCCGGGCCGGTATGAGAATGCGACCATTGACAACAGCTCCGTACTCGCGCTTGGGTTTGGCCCGCTCAGCTCGGAACGTCTTGCCGAGTTGGAGTCCCAGGGCGTGATTCAAAGCTATGTGGAGAACGGCAAGATCAAATTCCGCAGGACTGGCTCTGCTGGATCTGCGTTTCCTTCGGGGGGAATCACGAATGGCAAATGATTTTACGGCTGCGTACCTAAAGCGCAGAAAAGAATTGACCTCCCCGGCAGGACTGGCCGAGCAGTCCAAGCTGAAACTGGGGCAGGCCGCCCAGGTGGCTGGGAAGAAGTCTAGCGCCGCTTCCGCCTTCAAGCCGAAGACGCAGCTCAACAGCAGTCTCTTTCCGGATACGCCACGCGCGGAGAACAACACATTTTTTGACGTTGATCCGGGCAAAATCGGCACGGGTAAGATTGGCGCAGGGAAGATCGGCACGGGCAGTCTGAGCACGGACAAGACGGCACCGGCGGCGCAGGCTACCCAAGAGTCGAAGTATAGCCCGCTCAAGTCTGTGGAGAGTGCTCTCTGGAAGGGCGCGAACATGGCGGCCCAAGGATTCGCGGATACACTCGCCTTCGCCGAGGATGTCGTATCGACTCCTTTCGAAATCGTCGGCGGGATGAAGCCCGGCGAGCTTTCGGACACCGGTCCATTCAACCAGATCGCGGCGGATATCCGAAGAGAAGGCGAGTCCATCCAGCAGCACTATCAGGATAACACAGATCAGGGGGGAACCGTTGCGGAAGTTGCCGAGAATCTCGGGGCCAGCACTGTCGCCGCTATCCCGCAGGCTATCGCGGCGGTTTTGTCCATGGGAGGAAGCGCCGCCACGTCCTTGGCAGGCCAAGGGGCGAAGACGGGAGCTTCCATTCTCTCCAAGCTGGCGGACCCGCTCAGAAAAGCAATCTCCAACGCTACCAAAAACCCGATGTTCTGGACCTCCTTCACACAAACGGTCGGCAGCGGTTACGAAGAGTCCATCGCGGATCAGCGGGCCAAGGGGGAGACTGACGAGGCGCTGATCCGGACCCGCGCCTCTCTGTACGCCCTGGGGGTCGGCGTTATCAATTCCTTGGTCGAAGTCGGCGGCGGTATTGAGACTCTCCCGCAGCAAATGCAGGGCGGGACGAAGCCGTGGCGCACCTGGGTGAACTCCATGTTCGACGAAGGCAAGGAAGAGGTGGTTCAGGGCGTTGTGGAGCGTGCGCTCAAAAACCCCTTCTACGGCCAGGATAACCCCCTCTTCTCCGTTACTGACGAAAACGCCATCCTGAACCCGGTCACGTCTGCGCAGGAATTTGCGGCTGGCGCTGTGGTCGGCGGTATCCTGAGCGGTGGTGAGATGGCGGGCCTCTCCGTCGCGCAGAGATCTATGCAGAAGGTCTCCGACGCCAGCACTGGTAAGGATCTGAAGCGTGCCCAGGAGAACTTCGAGCTGGTGGACCGGGGCCTCACCTACGAGCAGGACAGCAAGAGCTACGCCATGGCGCAGAGCATCGCGCAGAAGCTGGACGCATCCTCGGACCCCCTGACGGCGGTCACTGATGCGGAGTACGGCCAGCTTTACCGTGCCATGCGCGAGGAGCTGGATACGAAGGGGCCCAAGACCAACGAGCAGCGGCATGACGCCGTGCAGGCCATGCACCCGGAGGAGAAGGTCGTCACGCCCACCGCACAGGCCCTTATTGAAGCGGGGGATACCCCCGCGCAGGCCGATGCAAAGAGCGTGATCCTGGACCGGGTGCTCGCCGGTGACGATACGGTCACCGACTCCCAACTTCGGAAGCTGGACCTCCAGTCTCCCGCCACCAGGCAGGTGTTCACAGCTTTCACAGGCATCCAGGTGCCCCAGACCACAGATACCAAGACGCTGCTCGCCACTTTCCGCTCCGCTATTTCGGAGGCCAAGCAGGTCCAGCAGCTTCAGGCTGCCCTGGAGCGGGACACCATGGCCAGTGTCACCGCACTCCGGCAGCAGGCGGAGGCGGCGGCTGTGGCGGCAGAGGCACGCGCGCAGACCCAGACCCAGACTCCTGACCAGACGGCGGCTACGGCTACGGCTGCGGCCCCGGCTCAAGTCATGCAGGAAACTCCGGCCCCGGCGGCGGCCCAGCAGACGGCCCCCGTCGCGCAGCAGGCCCCCGTCGCGCAGCAGGCCCCCGTCGCGCAGCAGGCCCCCAGCCGGGGGACGAATGTGGGCGACGTGTTTCGCCGGAAAGGCGACACTGTGGCGCAGGCCCAGGCCCGGGTGACGGAGACTCAGAGCCGCGCTGGTTCCCCCTCCGCTACGCCGGATGTCCAGTTCTCCGACGGTACCTCCATGACCGCGCAGGAGTTTGTCAATGACTACATCGCTACCCACGAGGGAGCAACGGTGCAGGACGCGAACCGTGTCTATTCGGAGGCCGTTCGGCTGAACCAGACTGGGATGAAGTTCCCCGCTGCCCGCAAGCAGGAAAGCACTGCTGCGCGCAGCTCCGTGAGCCCCAGCAGCAGAAAGTCCCGGTCCGAGGGTAAACGTACCGCCGCCGGAAAAACAGCCTCAGAGGGCGCTGTACGGGCTGATCGTTCTCCCTCCCGGGTGCAGCGGTGGACTGCCAGCTACGCCTCTGCTCTGCTCAAGGGCTCCAAGATCCAGGGCATCGACATTGCCTTCGACGGCTTTGGGGACGGCGAGCGCGGCTACTACCTGAATGGCCGGATTGTGCTCAACGGCAACACGCTCACCACCCAGCGGGCCATCATGCAGGTGCTGGGCCACGAACTCACCCACTCCGCCTATGACACCGACGCTTCCATTGTGGACGACATCCTCACGACTGCCCGGCGCATCCTGGGAGATGACCGCGTAGATCGGACCATGGCGGAGACCCGGGAGCGGTATATCCGGTTCCTCACAGAGCAGAAAGGTATGTCCAGGGATGACGCCGTTGCGCGGATGACGCCTGCCGCCGTCAAGCAAGAGGTGGCTGGCGACTTCATGTTTGACGTGTTCTCCGACGGCGACCTGACGCGCCGTCTGGGGAGAGAAGCCCCCTCGATTCTGACAAAGGCCCGTGATATGGCCGCCCGGCTGCTGAAGCGCCTCGCCGAAGTCCGGGGCAACGACGCCGCTGCCGCCCGGTCTGAGCTGGAATGGCTGATGGACCGGCTTGATGGAGCCTTGCGCGCCAATGAGGCCGGTGATACAATGGGAAAAAATCGGAGTTCTGTGGAGGTAGAGTATGGACGAGAAGGTCGTGGAGCAGCTTCGGAACGCAGCGGAGGAGCACAAGAGGAAAATGGAAACCGACCCGGAGTACAGTCGGAAAATGAAAGAGATGTCCGACTGGATAGCCAAGCACAGCTTCGGGAAAGACACGCCAGACTGACACAGGAGGCGGCGGACTATGGGCTGACTGCGCATATCAGAGAGGCCACAGACTGGCCGGAATCTTTTGCACATGCTCCGGCGTACACAAGCGGCGGAGAGATCTATATTCGGGAAGATGTCCCGGACGAGATCGTACAGCAGCTCATCCCACACGAGGCGACCCATGCCATGAGGCAGGTGGGGTACCCCGCCTATATGGAATTCATCCAGCGTGTACCGGAAATGCTGGATCTCAGCACGGATGCCGGGCGGCGGCTTTTTGCCGGTGCAGCAGCGCACCGGGGGCTGGACATCTTCAATCTCACCCCAGCGCAGGCGGACGTGCTGTACGATGAGATCAACGCAATTCTCAGCGGTACCGTTCTCCCGGGCACAGAGGGAAGTATCCTGGATGATCTGCGCGCTGCTTTCTACGACTTCGATGCCTACGCCGCTGAATTGAGGAATATTCATGAGCGGTTCCGGGAGGAGAACCGGCAGAAAGCAGCCGATACTGCTCCCCGGTATTCGGTGGAGCTGGACCAGCTTGCTGAGGAACTGGAGCAGAGTGACCTGGATGATCGGTCCCCCATCGACGTGGAGCTTCAGCGGCGCACCTGGATGCTGCCCGAGGTGCGGCAAGTCCGAAATGCGTCTTATAACAACACGAAGGCGAGACCCGGACGACGGAAGATCCGTCAGAAGGTCCTGGACGAGCTCATGGGGAGAGGGTCCTGGGATGGCGAGAGCTACTCCGGCCCGGTGAGCCGGGATCGCCGGGCCGACATCGTGATCGGCCTGCCCGGTTCCGGCAAAAGCTCCATGGCTGTGAATCCTCTGTCCCAGGCGCACAATTCCCGGGTGATCGACAGTGATATGGCCAAGGAGCTGCTCCCCGAATATGACTCCGGCAAGGGCGCGGGAAATGTCCACGAGGAGAGCTCTATGATCCGGGATGCGCTGATGGATTACGCCACTGAGGACGGCGATAACTTGGTCTGGGCGACAGTCGGTGCCAATCAGGTGGCTCTGGAGGACCAGATCGAGATGTTCAAGCAGGAAGGGTATTCCGTATACCTGCATCTCGTGGACGTGACCCCCAAGCAGGCCCTGGCCCGTACGCTCCGCCGGTTCCACAACGCAGACGGCACAGAAGGACGGTATACGCCTCCCCGTGTTGTGTTCGACGCCTGGGACTTCCCGAGACAGCACTTCATGAACATGCAAAGAGAGGGTGGGTTGGATGGATACCAGATCTACGACAACCGAGCGAGAAGGGATGCCGATGGCGCAGCAACCGGAACAGCCGGAAGAGAAGCTCAGGAGCCTCAGAGGCGCGGTACAGAATCTACGGAAGGCGCTGAGGACGCTGGATACGTACGACCGGAAGACGGAGGTTCTGTGCGTCTGGTCGGGGGAGGAGGAGATGAGCGAGGAGCAGTTGAGGGAGCATTGGACTATGCTCCTGAACCTGTACCAGGAGGAACTCGACGCTTTGGAAGCGCAGTACCCGGAGACCGCGAGATCGGAATTTCCGATGACCGAATCCGGGAGATCGCTGAGACCGAGTCCTTCCAAGAGTGGTTCCATGACGGAAACGGAGAACTGATCGACCAGAATACCGGCCTTCCCGTAGCACCGTTCCACGGAACGAAAACGGCGTGGTTTACCCGATTTGAGAAACGCCCTGGTGGAGAGGCGGGCTTCTGGTTTGCCAAGAATCCTCATACATCCGACCAGGATTACTACACTGGCCGAGGTCCCGATGATCCCCCTACCCGGGAGTTCGCGCCCATCGACCCCAAGGACTGGGCCGAGGCTGAGGAGTTTCTCTATCAGAACCTTCCGGTTCTGGAGATGGAGCTGGAGTCCGACGGGAGCCGGGACCAGTATGTGGTCCGGGATGGCCTGGATGGCGTCATCCTCCGTACCTTTACTCCTGATGACACTGGACTGGAACAGTTTAAGGCGTCCTATCCGGAGCTCGCCCAGGCCGCATATGAAATGCAGTCTGAGGATGAGTTCTCAGGCATGGTCCATTCCGATGGCGGAACGCCTCCGCCCGCTCCCGGCATGTACCAGGTGTTCCTGTCTATGCGAAATCCCATGGTGGTCCACGCGCAGGGTCAGGCGTGGAACAAGCTCAGCCCGTTCATGGTGGACGACGAGCGGACGCAGCGAGCCCTACTGGATCGGTACAACACGTTAAAGATGATCCAGGGTTATGTGCCGCCCATGGAGACCAGACAATTCGCGGAAATGGCGCAGGAGCTCGGGTACGACGGCGTGATCTTCCGCGATGTGTCGGATGGCCGCGTGGAGGACATTGTCCAACCCGCGCTGGAGCGCCCCGGACTGGAGCAAAAACTCTTCGACATTCTGGAGCGGTATAACAACTTCGGTGCGCCGGACCAGGAGATGGCGTTGGCTCAGATCGAGGTCACCGGCGTTCCCGGCCAGGTGACGATGGAGGAGGCCGCGGTCATCCAGGAGTATTTGGAGCTACCCGAGGCCAGGACCACACTGGAGGCAATCCCTGACGACGTGTACGTTGTCTTTGACAGTGAGCAGATCAAGTCTGTCCACAACGAGGGAACCTTCGACCCCGCCAACCCGGACATCCGGTACAGCGTCAGCAGCACGCAGCCCTTCGACGAGCAGGTGCGGACGGCGTTGAGGGAGGACACGGCGGAGAATCGACTCCACGCCCTGTATATCCGGTCCACGCCAAGTCTGCTGCGGGAGCTCGGACTGCCGGACACCGCCATGGCGATGACGGCACGGCATGTGAAGGACATCAACCATGCCCCCGGAGAGAACCTCTCCTGGCACGGTATCCCGGAGGAGCAAATCATTCGCATCCCGGAGCTGCTGGAGCAGCCCGCCATGGTGCTGGAGTCGGGCACGAGACCCGGCGACATCGTGGTGGTCACCACGGAACTGGACAGCGAAGGGCGGCCCATCGTGCTCACGGTGCATCCAAACGGAAGCGCCCGCGTGGATGGGAGAATGGAGCCGACCAATTTCATCACAAGCATGTATGGCCGCAACAACTTCGGCAGGTTTCTGGACGCTGTGGTTCGGAACGACGGCGTACTCTACTGGGATAAAAATAGAAGCCAGGATCTGCTCACGTCGGCGAGGGTACAATTCCCTGCGGGCATGAGAGATCTGGCTTCTGACAGTATCATACGCAAGATCGGCGGCTCTGTCAATGAAAACAGAAGCCGAACGCTGTCAAGTAAGGCTAGGGTACAATTCCCTGCGGCTTTTACAGCATCGGCTTCTGATACTACTATATCGCAACCTGGAACGGATGTCAACGGGGAGAGAGTCCCCGGGACGCCCCGCTTCAGCGTCCAGGAGGGCAACGTCAACCCGGATACCGGGTATGAGACCGGCAGCGTCGCAGACAGCGTCATGCGGATGATAAACGCCGGTGATGTGGACGAGGCCCTCAAGATGATGGGTGACGTACTCAAACAGTTCCAGCAGATTGAGGCCGACCAGGTCAACCGGAAGAAGCAGGCCAGCGCCGCTGCGGCGTTCCGTCCCAAGCAGTCCTTGACGGAGGACCTGATCGCCAAGAACAAGAAAGCCATCGAGGAGCTGGTTGAGAAGTATGGCTCGATGGAGCAGACCAGCGCCGCGCAACGGACCGTTCTGCTACCCAAGGCCATCGACAAGGAGACCAAGGTCCGTGGCGTCATGCAGACCGCTGCCGCCACAGAGAACACGCCTGAGTACTTGCTGTCCGAGATCGAGCGCAGCATCCTGGACGGTGATGAGGGCGCAACCTATGTCTCCATTGGGGATAAGGGTTCGCTCAAGCGGGCCGAGAACCTGCTCAAGGACAAGGGCTTCGAGACCCTCCTGCACGAGTGGCGCGCAAAGATCGACTCTGGTGTGCGCCTGGACAAGACCGACATCGTCATGGCTGAGAAGCTGTATGTGGAGGCCGCGAACAACAAGGATGCCGCCACAGCCATGCAGCTCCTTTCCGAGATCGCCATGGCGGGCACCCAGTCTGGTCAAGTTGTTCAGGCCATGACCATGCTCAAGAACATGACACCGTCCGGCCAGCTCTACTACCTGCAAAAAACGGTGGACCGCTTCAACACGGAGCACAAGGACCTGCGCCTCCTGGGGAAGGAAATCACCATCGACCCCGTGCTGGCGCGAAAGCTGTTGGAGGCCAAGACCCAGGAGGAGATCGACGCGGCTATGGGTGAGCTCATCCAGAACATCGCGGATCAACTCCCCGTAACGCTGCTCGACCGCTGGAACGCCTGGCGGTATCTGTCCATGCTGGGGAACCCCAGGACCCACATCCGCAACCTGTTCGGCAACGCAATCTTCACCCCCGCCCGGCTGGCGAAGGATGTGCTGGCCTCCGCAGTCGAAGGTCAACTCCAACGCGCGGGCGTCATCTCTCAGGAGGAGCGGACCAAGGCGTTCAGCACGAAGGAGACCCGGGACTTCGCCAAGGCGGATTCCGCCGGGATGGAGAGTATCCTGCGCGGCGGCGGAAAGCAGAACATCGCTGACCAGATTCGGGACGCCCGTCGGATTTTCGGTGACACGCCCATCGAGTGGCTGAGCCGGAAAAATTCTGAGCTGCTGGAGTGGGAGGACTGGATCTTCCTGCGCGGTGCCTACGAGCACGCGCTGTCCGGATTCCTGGCCGCGCGGAAGGCGGACGTCAGCACGCTCAGCGGCGCTGACTCCACCCGGGAGGGCCGGGCCCTCCTGAACGAGGCGAGGGCCTACGCTGTGCGCGAGGCCCAGAAGGCCACCTACCGGGACGTCAGCAAGCTGGCCTCCATGCTAAGCCACCTCAAGCGGACAGGCGGCCCCGCCGCGCAGATCTTTCTGGACGGCTTGATCCCCTTCACGAAAACCCCCATCAACATCGTCAAGCGCGGCGTTGAGTACAGCCCCGTGGGGCTTCTCAAGAGCATCACCGTGGACCTGAATCGGGTCCGGAAGGGTGAGATCTCGGCGACGGAGGCCGTGGACAACATCTGCGCGGGCCTTACCGGAACCGGCGTTGTTGCTATGGGATACGTCCTCGCCAAGATGGGGATTCTGGTGGGTGGTTTCGGCGACGAACCCGAGGATGAGTTCCAGGAGCTCCAGGGGGAGCAGTCGTACTCTCTGCGACTCGGGGACGTGAGCTACACCATCGACTGGACCGCCCCTGTCGCGCTGCCCCTGTTCGTCGGGGCTGAGATCGACCGGCTCAGCGCCGGTGAGTTCAGTGCCGGTGACCTGCCGGACGCCATCGCAACCCTGCTGGAGCCGGTGCTCTCCCTCTCCATGCTGGACGGTCTCAACAGCACGCTGGCCTCCGTCCGGTATGACAGCGCAGATCAGGCCCTTGTGAACATCCTCAAGACGGTGGGAGGCAGCTATCTGACCCAGGGAGTCCCTACCCTGGCCGGGCAGATCGCGCGCACCATGGACGACAGCCGTCGGACCAGCTTCACCCCCACAGGGATGGGCAGCCTGCAAAGCTGGGCATCCCGGACCTACCAGACCTCTGTTCTCGGTAAGATCCCGGTTGCCTCTGAGCAGCGTATGCTCTACATCGACGCATGGGGGCGGAGCGACACGGAGCCCAACATCGCGCTGCGGGCGCTGGAGAACTTCCTATCTCCCGGGTACGCGAATACGATCCGGACCACCAGCGTGGACCGGGAACTCATCCGACTGGCCGATTCGGTGAAGGACACCGGCGTGTTCCCGAAGCGGGCGACGAAATACTTCACGGTTGGCGGAGAGCAATACGCTATGACGCAGGACGAGTACGAGGCCCAC
Organism: uncultured Oscillospiraceae bacterium; assembly: GCA_944386905.1. Classification (GTDB taxonomy): domain Bacteria; phylum Bacillota; class Clostridia; order Oscillospirales; family Oscillospiraceae; genus Avoscillospira. The sequence continues at coordinate 872 of CALXCW010000223.1, read as the reverse complement.
CTCATCGAGCGCGGGCAGATGTCCTACCAGCTGGTGTCCGACCTTACGGGCACCAGGGACTACGCTAAGCTGCCCGACACTGCGAAGGCGCAGGCCGTGCAGACGGCGTACACCTACGCATCTGAGCTGGCCAAGTACCACACCAATTCCGGTTACGACGCCGACTCCTGGGTGCTTCGGCTGAAGGCCGTCGAGGACGAGCTGAACCTCGACCCCAGCGACTACTTTATCGCCAAGGCACTCTCCAAGCAGAATGGCACCTCCCTCCGGGAAGCCGCCCTCAACGCGGGTTTTGATCCTGCTACGACCGCGGCCATCATCGCCACAGACTTCAGCGCGCAGGGCTCCTTCACGGACCCGTACACGCCGGGGTACGAGTATGTCCTGAGCAGCGCGCAGAAGGAGCGGTATGAGTCCATGTTCCGCGAGAAGTTTGTCGCCGCCTACACCGAATACGGGCTGGAGAGACTGACTGGAACGGAACTTTCCGATGAGGTATCCGATCTGGTGTCGGAGGTTAACGCCGAGGTAAAGCGCGAGATGTCTAACTGGCTCTACGGGCAGGGCATCAGCCCGACCCAGAAGAAATGAGGAAGGCCGCTGCGGTGTTTATCCGCAGCGGCCTCTTTTTATTGCCTGGAAAGTGTGCAACAGGTTGCAACAGCACAGGGCATAACCCCTCTTTTATGGCCTCTTTTCAGCCCTAATAGGCCGAAAAGCACACCGGGCTGAAAATCCTCCTATCCGCTGCGCCGCAGTCGATTGCGGCGTTTTTGGCCATACTGTCTCCCAACTATTCACATTTTGTTTACGTTTGCTTTCTTGACGAGTACACATCCTGCGGCTATGATAAATATGTATCCTTACGGAAG
>CALXCW010000222.1 GCA_944386905.1 uncultured Oscillospiraceae bacterium | reverse complement strand
ACCATAAGAGCCCTACCACTCAGCAAAGTATGAAACATTCCACAATATCACATGAAATCTGTCGTACAAGACTACATGAAATCTATTTTGCGACACCAGTAAAGTATAAAGTCCATTCCGCCGCGCTGTATGAAATCTATCCTGTGAAACACACATTGCTCACATCCCGCCGCACCATAAGAGCCCTACCACTCAGCAAAGTATGAAACATTCCACAATATCACATGAAATCTGTCGTACAAGACTACATAAAATCTATTTTGCGTCACCGGTAAAGTATAAAGCCCATTCCGCCGCGCTGTATGAAATCTATCCTGCCGCGCTGTATGAAATCTATTCCGAAAAACACGCGTTGCTCACATCCAGCCGCACTGAATAAAAACACGGTAAAAGGTTTCTTTTTTATTTCAGTCGGTCAAAGCAAAATTATATTCGATCAGGATATATCTTTCAACTCTTCGTCGCCGCACTCTTCCAATACCTTCGCTGTTTCATCGTCAAGAAAAACTGATATTTCCTTTTCGTCGCCGTCATCCATAATTTTGGTGGTTAATTTTTTCATGTTTGAAATCCTCCGATTTTTGATTTTTCTTTGAAAATCGCAATCGGACAGATTTCGCCCGTAAATGAAAAAAAGCCCGACCGCGAGGTAAAACCCCTCGCAGTCGGGCAAAAAAAAGGCATCAAAAAAAGAGCCTGGCAAACAGTATTACCCTATGCTTTCAGGATTTTACTATCTGTCAGGCTCCTCTTAACCTTCTCATTAAGTCCAGCCTCATAACAAGATGTCAGCAAAGGCATTCAACGGAACCCTTTGCCCAATGATTAAGTTGTATTTGATTTATGCGTGTTGCTTTTGTTTTAACACGCTGTCCTGAGTATTTGTGAATATAGGCTTTTTGCTAATATGAATGTCATCTTCGTCAATGATAACTGATGCAAATTCACCGCACTTGGGACACTCCATTTCTACTTTCGTGCCATTTTCGCCCTTACACAAACGACGACCGCATTTCGGACACATTGCATATTTCATTTCTGCACCTCCTTTTCCCATATCTACATAAAGGTTAAATTTAAGTACTTATTTTCGCACGGTCGGGAACTCCGCACGATAAGAAACTTCTCTTTTGTAGACTCTTTATAAATCACGGACGGGGCTTGCCGCTCTTTATCTATATCGTTTCATACAACCTACAACTACACCTTGTATCAAACATTCCTCTACAATGATGTCCTTGTAATGCTCGTTTTCGGGGTGCAATATGATCGTTCCATTTTCCTGCGGATAGAATGTCTTGACCGTTCCACCCGTTCCGATAATGGCAAGAACCATATCTCCGTATTCAGCCGTATCCTGCTTTCGGATAACAATGTAGTCGCCGTCATCGATGCCGACATTCTTCATGCTTTCGCCATCTGCTTTCAAGAGCATTAACTCTCCTCTGCCATATAATTCAGCAGGAAGAACAAAGCTCCCCTCTATGTTCTCATAAGCCTCGATCGGCTCACCGCAGGCAACTTGTCCGACAAGCGGAGCATTGACAGCTTCCGTCCTGAAACGCCTGTCCACCTTAATGCTTCCGTCCCCTGCTCTTTCTATCAGCCCACGCTCGGAAAGTACAGACAGATAATTCTTTACCTTCGATGTAGACGAAAAACAAGTCGGAAATCTGTTGGCTATTTTTCTGTACGTCGGTGAGCTGCCGTTTAACTTCTGATAATCGATAATGTACTCGTGCAAGGTTCGCAACAGCTCTTCATCATATCTTCTCATTGGTATCTCCTTGTTTAGTAGAACATACTGTTCTTCTAAAAGGTGAGCATATTGTATCATAAAAAAATATCTTTTGCAAGGTCGTCGCGTTAAATAGAATTAACGCGACAGGAAAATTTTTCCTTTTTGGGCATAAAAAAACGCCGAACTTACGTCCGGCATTCTGCACAGAAAAGTAATCAGTCTATTACTTTTCTCTCCCGACAAGATAATCAATTGTAACATCAAGATAATCTGCAAGCATGATAAGCGTTAAAATATTAGGACTCTTCCCCTTCTTCCAATTCGTAAAGTATCCGTCATAAATGGGCAAATCTTTAACGAGCTTGTATCTCGTTACCCCTTTTTCTGCCATAACTGCTCTCAGACTATCGTAAAACGGCGGCATTTCCCTCACTTGATAATCCAATACGACATCTGACCTTCCCGCTAAAAAATCAAGAGAGCAATGAAAATAATCAGCAACTTTCGCAAGCTGAGAAAGCAAAATATCTCTTTGCCCGTTTTTCCATCTGCGCACCGTTTCGTCGCTCACGCCGATCGCCGCTGCAAGCGACACTGTATTCAATCCTTTTTCAATCATCAACTCAGTCAATCTTTCGTGAAATATGTTCTTATTTTCCATGATTTTACCTCTGATTTGAGTTTCGACAAAATTCGTCAATATTAGTTCCTATCTATGCAATAATTATCCACTTTTTAGTTGGATAATACTTGCAATCCACCCATAAAGTGGATATAATAGAACCATACTTCGGTGCGCAACGAAGAAAACATCATGTATAAGGAGAATCTGTTATGAATGAAACACAAAATGTTGAAACCAAAGAAAAAAACGTATGCTCTGCGGCAAATTGGACGACAACCGTGCAAGACCTTTTGTTCGATCTGAAATGTCTTATCAAAGAATACTACGTCGCCACTTTTACGGAATCTGGTAAAAACCTGAAACTCTCATTTGAAAACGGACAGTCCTTTCTGATTTCCGTTAAAGCCTGTAATTAACCTTTTTACATAAGATGATTCCCTTACAAATGATAAAAGAGGAAAGGCATTTAGCCTTTCCTCTCTGTTTTTACACAAAAAGCGGAGCCAATGCACCGCTTTCTCATTATAAATTGTTATACAATTGTAAAACGAAGTCTTTGTATTGTTCTGCCACTTTTTTGGGGGCAATAATTTTTATTTTACCTTCAAACGTAGTAAGCCAGGCAAAGAAAGTTTTGCTCACCCGAACGGTAGGCTTGATAAGATAATCAGTTCCGCGGCTTGAAATAGGAATATCGCCAAAACGTTCAACCACGATATCAAAAAGCTCTTTCGGGAAACTCAATGTAACATCCGTCTTTTCGCCGTAATACATACCAAAAGTTTCGCGTTTATATGCCTTCAAATCGAACTTGTCGTATTCTTTTTTCTTAGTGATCGGCTCGTCCTCTACTCTCACCTCGTCCATTTTGTCTATGCGATAGCTTGCTGGATTGCCGTATTTATCGTGGAAACATACAAGATAGAAACATTCACCAGAATACACCATGCCGAGGGGATTGACTTCATACCGTTCTTTGCCCTTCCTATATATCCTCTCTCCTTTGCTCCCAATGTCAAAATACAGAAAAGACAACTTGTGTTTTTCGATAAGAGCCGTTGTGATAGTGTCTATGCTATAATAAATAGCTTCATTGCCGTATTCGCATTCGTTTTCAGTCAATAGGTCTTTGACCTTATCCGCTTGCACATTGCCGAGAAGTTCGGCTATTTTATCCGTAAGAACAGCCGATTTTTTCGCGGACAAAGACTTCGAGGCGCCGACGGCATGCAACAAAATCTGCACTTCCGGCAACTCGAATGCCCTATCGCCCACGAAATAACGATTATTCCTGCCGTGGTCACATAGAATTTCGTAACCAAAAGCGTTCAGCATTTCTATATCGTCATAGATAGTCTGCCGCGTTGCAGTAATGCCATACTCATTGAGCTTTTCTATCAGTTCATTTGTAGATAAAGGAGTGTCCGCATCTGATTCCTTTCTCAGTATATCATATAATATGAGTAATCTGATTTTTTGCTCAGCGCTTCTAGGCATAGCATGTATTTCCCTTAAAATTCCTTTGATTTATAAATTTTCAATGACGCTAAAAATGAAACGCAAATTGCAACGACCGTAAAAACGCATGCGCAAATTATAAATATTGTCCCTCCCTCCTGCATATCTTCGAGAAGCGGGAAAACAGCTATCAATACTGCCATAAGTGCAACTACCGCTACAATCATGTACACGCGCCCCCTTTCGACGCCGAATTTAAATACCATTGGCAATACGACAGACAATACGAAAAATTGCATACAGATGGGAGCAGTAATTTCTACCGCACGGTTTTCCGTCTCTCCAACAAGCATAAACGTAACTGCATAGACGATAATGCTGACAAGTGCAAAAACAATGCCAAGCAAATACTTTTCCCCGACAATCGTACGGATTTTAGTGCCACTTGCGACGACGAACTTTTGCCAACCGTCCTTTTCTTCATAAGCAATTGCAGTCAGTGGCATTGAAATCGTAACCAATATTCCTATCGTAGAAGAAAAGGCGACGTTCTTCAATATGATTGACAGTCCGCAGAACAGGGCAATCATGGCAAGATACCAGATCGCCTGTTTTCTAACGTTATAGATGTCTTTAAGTAAAAGTCCTAACATATTTGTTCTCCCTTTGAATAAAACAGCATTATGTCGTCGAGAGTGACGGGCTTGTATTCGAAGTCATGCGGCATTTTATCCTTCTCTGCAAGCACTTCCATGCCGTATTCCCTTCTGATTATCCTTACAAATGCATCGCCGTCCAGCTCACCTAACTTTTTCTCGTCTATACTGTATACAGCATATTTGTTTAATAGTACGTCCTTCTCCTCGTTGAAAATAATTTTACCATCGTGAATATAGACTATATAATCGCAGATTTTTTCCAAATCAGAGGTTATGTGAGAGGACAGCAGAACTGCCCTATTGCCGTCTTTATTATAATTGTAAATCATTTCGAGTATCTCATCGCGAACAACGGGGTCGAGTCCGCTCGTCGGCTCGTCGAGAATTAAAATAGTGCTGTCATACGACAGCGCAACAGCTATCGCCGCCTTCATCTTCATTCCCTTGGAAAAGTCTTTGAAGAGTTTTTTTTCGGGTAATGCAAACTGCCGAACAAGTTCCCTGAACTTTGATGAATCCCATTTATCATAGATACATGACAATACATTGTCAAGCATGGCGAGATTTAGCTCCATGGGCAGACCTGTATCGTCAAGCACGAATGAAATCTGTTGGCGCTCTTTTTTGCCTACCTTCAATATTTCTCTTCCGTTAAATAGAATGTTTCCACCGTCGGGGTGTACTGCACCGAGAATAGACTTGATTATGGTACTCTTTCCCGCTCCGTTTTCGCCTATTAATCCTACTACCATTCCATCTGGAATATCAAAAGATATGTCTTCAATATCAAAATTTTTGTAATGTTTTGCGTAATTTTTTATGCTTAACATAATATACTTAACCTCGGAAAATTGTCTTTACTACTTCGATAAATTGTTCTTCGCTCATTCCACACCTTGCAGAAATTTCAACGGCTTTTGTAAGATATTCTTCCATCTCCCGCAGATTACACTCCCTTACAAATTCCTTGTTTCTCTCTGCAACGAAACTTCCCTTACCCACAACAGAGTAAATATAACCGTCTCTCTCTAAATCTGAATATGCACGAGATGTCGTAATTACGCTTATGCGCAAATCCTTCGCAAGTCCGCGAATGGTCGGCAATGGCTCCCCCTCTTTTAGTGTGCCGTCAAGTATTTGATTTTTTATCTGGGCATATATCTGCTCGTACAGCGACTTGCCCGACGTATTTGAAATGTGAATGTTCATCCTTTATCCGTCCATATTGTATATATTGATTATATACAATAATGCTTTATTTGTCAATAGAATTTTAGTATTTTTTTTCACAATTTTTGAGGAAATATATTAAAAGCGCAAGTTATACCTGCGCTTTTAATAATGTGGTTAAATTTATTCACATCAACCTATCATCGCTAACGAAGCTTTTTTTGTTAGGATTCCCCTCTGCCCTATAAACTTTCAGATCAGACAGGTTAAAAATCGTTGCCCAAACAGTATCGAAGTTCAGTTCCTTTGCGTATTGACACATAAAACCGCATTTCCCGCTTAAAATCGCTTTTGCTGTTTCAATCGGCCGCTCTTTCAATCTCAAAAGAGCTGTTTCTGCCGTCTGATACCTGTCTTTTGAAAAGAAAGGATTTTCTTCTCCCGCTTTATGCTTTTCCATCTCAGGAGAAAGCAAGCTGTTTACGGTAATGACAAACTGATTTCCAAATTCATTTGTTTGCGGAGCACGTACGTGTTTTTCAAAGGGATTACATTCCACAACGACCATTCTTCCCGTCTTATCTGCAATCAGTATGTTACAGTTTGACGAAACAGGCAGTCTTTGAATTGCAGAAATCCCTTCATCGACCGTTCTGCACTTTTCCAAAAGATAGCGTACCAAAAAGACGGAGTTCAAACCCGGTTTAATCTCTGTAATTTTCGGGATGGCAAACGTCATAGCGGCAACAAGCCCGTACTCATTCATCCTCTCCTCTCCGTTCGTAAACGAAGAAGTATTCAAGAGAAATTTATAGCCTCCCTTGGGCTGATATAAAATGCTTTTACTGATCTTTTTCAAAAATGGCGGTAGATCGTTCGTCCTTGCATAGTATGTTTTTCCCTCGCAAGTAAAAGCAAAAGCCGTACAGCCGCGCACTTCCGCACACCTGTTTTCATCTATATCAAGACAACATCCCATGCACATCATCCACGCCAAAAACTTATCGTGAGGATAGCCAATCACGTCTGTAATAGCTTTCACTTCGTCATAGGCTTCGGGAAAATACTCTTTCAGAAGTTTTCCGCTTTCAATTCCGTAGCTCATCTGAAAATCATCCAACACAATGGGAAATTCAGCATTGCAGCGTTTGAATATATTTCCTATTCTTGTTCCTATTTCAACGGGAGTCCCATTTAATCTCCAATGATACATTTATCTATCCTCTCTTTCTTTTGCACGAACCGGCAGCCATAGCTCACAAACGTAATCTTCACTCGTCGGATCACCGTCAAAATATCTTTCAATATCGGGAGCGTTTGCCCATTCGTAACCGGAATTCGGCAGCCATTCACCGTAAAGCCTTCTTGTCATATCTTGCACGGAAAACGGAATCTTACCTCTGCACTCGAAAACAGCATAGGTACAGTCGGGAACAAAGAGTTCTTCCATGCCCTCAGGCGCTTCCTTTTCATATGCCGTGGCAATGTAATAATTGAGCGCGTCGCTGTCTATATCCGGAACAACGCAAATTCCGAGTACCCCGTCTACTCGACCGTTGTCATGCTTTTCAGACAGATTTATAGACATCAGTTTTGCAAAATTTCCGTTTGCAAAATGCTCGTCCCAGAACTTCGGAATTTCCTTGAACTGTTCAAAATTTTTCATCCTCATTGTAGGTAATTTATACCCCACAAGACGAAAAGCCTTTTGCTCTACGATACGATATTTCATAACGGTTGCCCCTTTGATGCAAAGTTGAAATTGCATAGGCGGATAGGCTTTCAGTTGCAAACCTTTTTCCGTCCGAATCCTGCTCGGCGCAATGCCATGCAGTCTCTGAAACGCACGATTAAACGCTGTCGGAGAATCGTAGCCATATTTCAGTGCAATAGCTCCCACCGTTTCATCGGTATTCTGCAAATCAAAAGCAGCTCTGTCCAATCGCCTGTTACGGATATATTCGGACAGCGGAATGCCAGACATGGCAGTAAAAATTTTTTGAAACTGATATGGCGAATAGAAAGTAATTTTTGATATTTCTTTGCCGTCAATCACTCCGTCCAGATGGGTTTCTATGTAGGCAAGCGCGGCATTAAATCGTTCGAGAGTATCCATTTTTTCACCTCGTTTCTATTATAACAGAATATAAATTTGCACACCTCTCTTTTAGATACTTATTTTTGAGAGCATCTCTTGCAGCAATTTATACAAAATCTGTTTAGAAAGAATAATCTTGCTACTTTTTCATCCTAATACCACATTCAAAAGCCAAAGTAAGGTACTTGCTCCCCGCGTTGCGACCGTACAGCATAAGATCACGCATATCGTATTCTGTGCAATCCAAATTGTCTGCCCCGAATAAAAATTGAATAAAAGGAACGTTCCTGAATTTTGCCACAGCCATAGCCGCAGCACATTCCATATCTACGCCCAGACAGCCCGCATCTTTTCTTTTGGATATCAATTTGGGCGTTTCTCTGTATATCGCATCGCTCGTCCAGACCTTCCCTTCCACAAAGGGGATATTATAATCAACGAAACATCTTCGAGCCGCTTTCAATCCCTCTTCGTTTGCCTTTATATCCTCGCTATGTGGGAAGTAATATTGACTTGTCCCCTCATCTCTTATCGCTGCGGTCGGCAAAATGATCTTGCCCTTTGTAGCATTCTCATTCAAAACGCCGCAACAGCCGAACAAGACGATGTTTTTCGCGCCCATCTGAATTATCTCTTCCAATCCCGCAACACAAGCGGGCGCACCCACTCTTGAAACGAACAGCGCGATCTTTTCGCCTTTGTATTCCGCCTGATAAACCGGATAATACCCGTTTGCCGTATAAATTTTCGCAATTTCCGGAGGATTACATTCTCTGACGTAATCCTCAACGATGTCAGCCGAAAACGTAGATACCGCTACGGAAGGAAAACCCTCTTGCTTTTTCGTTGTATCCCAAGGATTGACAAATGCTATTTTTTCCTCATCGAAATCACTGAAATATAAAGCCATAGTTTATTCTTCCTCCCCTTTCAGAATAATCTTTTTTATCATTGTCACAATGTTGTTGGGTATCGTTTCGTCTATCGGCATAAGAGTGCTGTACATTCTCACCCCTTGATAAGAAAACACGATCAGATCAAAAACCGCGTCAACATCGACAGCGTTGAATTGTCCGCGTTTTATACCGTATTCCAAGAGCTGCCGCCACATGACGCGCGACTTCTGATATTGCTTGACCAAAGCATTGTTTCCGCTCTCGTTTTCCGAACTGAAATATTCATAGATAGCTACATTCAAAGCGCCCTGCGAATCCTTCATTTCTCTTGCGTAGCGTTCAAGAACATCTGTTAAAATTGTCTTTGCCGAAATATTATTCGATATTTTTTCAGAAAACTCATCTTCCTGACACCCCATTAGATCATCGATAATTTCTGCAAATATTTGCCGGGTGCTTCCGTAGTGAAGATATAATCCTCCGCGGCTCAATTGTGTTGCCTCGCATATATCCTTCATCGTAACGTCTTTGAACCCTCTTTTCACAAAGAGTTTCATCGCTTGCTCTTTTATGTTTCGTCTTGTCAGCTCCCCTTTTTGGCTCATATCTATTTTCTCTCCAATTATTTTGCGACACTTGTGTCGTTTTTATTATACGACACAAGTGTCGCATTGTCAAGCCTTCTAATATAAAACGCCCGAAAAGATAATCTTTCCGAGCGTCGTTTGTTATGTTTAAGTTTTCAGTTGCCTTCTTATCGCATATTTTTTAAGGCAATAAGATTGCCGGACTGTATGTATTTAATACGTTCCAAGATCTGAGCCGGCGGAAGATCCCACCACTTTAATGCCATAAGAGTTGCAATATCCTCATCAGAAAAACGCTTTCTTATAGTTTTTGCGGGGACACCTCCTACAATGGTATAAGGCGGAACATCCTTTGTCACAACCGCTCGTGCACCTATGATTGCACCATCACCTATCTTAACGCCCGCAAGAATAACAGCTTCAAACCCGATCCAGACATCGTTGCCAACCACAATGTCGCCCTTGTTGTCCCATGCCTTGTCTGCCCAAATTCCGTGTTCCCACTCATCATAGAAAATTGGAAAAGGATAAGTGGAAAGCGAGTGCAATGTGTGGTTTGCACTGTTAAACAAAAATTTTGTTCCACAGGCAATCGAACAGAACTTCCCGATTATGAGCTTGTCGTGATTGATGGGATAATGATAGAGAACATTGTTCTTTTCAAAGTCCCTCGGATCGTTCACAAAGTCGTTGTAGAAAGTAAAATCACCAACTTCAATGTTCGGGTTTGTGATTACGTTTTTCAGATACACAATCGTATCGTCCCCTTCGCGGGGATATATCTTTTTGCTATCCGGAATAGCCATAAATAGTCATCTCCTTTTGAATTTATTTTTTTAAGACTATTCCGGTATATCCAATGCAAAGTTTCACCGAGTTTTCCTCCTTTTTCATTGTTTCAAAGAATCAATGATTTCCTGCACGTCTGCGAAGAAACGCGACAGGTGCCAACCGTCCGCGACGGCGTGATGAATGTTCATTGATAAGGGCAAAACAGCCTTCCCGTTCTCCATTTCGTATTTGCCCCAAGTAATAACAGGGGCGAGATATTTGCCCTCATCAAAGACGTGTATATCAAAGCTCTTGTACTTCACCCACGGCAGGCAGGATACATCGAACGTATTTGCAGGAATATCTTTCAAGTCAAACGTCCGCAACTCTTTATAGCGTTCTCTGTCTTTCACAAATCGGGAATGAAACTCAAATAAATTGTCCGAGTATTCCGTAACAAGTTTTACAAATTGTTCGTCGTCTTTGTGGAAGTCCGCATAGTAAGGAGAGATGTAGTCCCAATGAATAAGATTTCCGTTATTATCCCAGCCATACCTGAATTCTGCACGTTGGTTAATTGCTTTCGACACTACCCACATCATAGCGGGGTAGAATTTTAATTCATGTGTACGAGCAAAGGCAATGAGTGAAGATACATCAATATCGACCGTCATGCTCATAACATTGCGCAGGTTGTCGATATAAAAGCGGAAAAGATTTCCTCTCTTCCAAGTGTCAAGATTTACTGTTTCGTATTTCATTTTAACCTCCTAAAATTGTAGTAATTTTAGAAGGCAACATCCAGCCCCATTTTCATATGGATACCTCCTTACAGGTGGAATATCTATATTATACCATCTTTTTACGGGCAAGTAAATCATAAAGATGGGCTAAAAGAAAGTCCGGCATAGCCGGACATTCCTTTATTTCAACTCCTTTATCGCCCTTTTAGGGGCCTCAGTGGGAGTGCAATTCGTGTTCGTTTCGGTTATGACAACGCGAACGAGTTTTCCGCAGCGAGGACAGAGTATATCTACGTCCGAGCCGCTTTCGCCTTTACATAGCTTATACCCGCATATCGGGCAAGATGCGTACATTTTCATAATTTCGTTCAACTTATCGGTATGCGAATAACCGTTTT
>CALXCW010000221.1 GCA_944386905.1 uncultured Oscillospiraceae bacterium | reverse complement strand
TTTGATACTTTAGTATAAAATCCCACCGGTGCTTTGTCAAGTCTGGTACTCTCCCAGTGCGCTTTGCAGCTTCTCCAACGCTTTTTTTTCAATGCGCGATACATCGCGCCGGGGCTAATGTAACCGGCAACTATGCGCTAAATTTTGAAATCACCTATCACATGGCTTTGGAGCTTGCAACAATGGAAATCTTCGCTTATAATGAATATATTCTAAATATTGTGCCTAAAGGGGGATCCCCCTTTGGCATGCTTGTTTCACAAGCATGATGGGAGCTTGAATCAGCACATGGGAGAATGTAGCGGACTTGACGCCGGAACAGGAACACCACCGCTATCTCACTGGTAACGATGGCGGATTGGCCGCGCTCTTAGAGCGCTATGGCGATCCTGTGATCCGCTATATCATCCGAGAGGGTGGCCTCAAAGCATACCTCGAACGCGATCGATTGCTCCATCAGTGCCTATCTCAGCTCCACGGAGATTACCGCGAGGCGCTCTACCTCACCTATTTTGAAGGCCAGAGCTACTTAAATGCTGCCCGGGTGATGGGAAAGAGTGTCAAGCAGATCACCAATTTTCTCTACCGCGGCAAGAATGCAATGGACGATGATGCATCTTGAGAATGTATTTTATATGCCTAGGGCGTCAGCGCCTGCGGTATGTACTCTTTGGCTTTCTGGGAATGTATTTGCCCATTGTCACATTGGTGGCTGAATTTGCGGCGCTCAGATGGCTGAGGGGAAAAAATAATCCGGATGGGTGAGAGTTTTTCCGCCCGGCGGTACCTTATAGAGTGGAAGTTTTCTCGAGTTTTGTGAAAGGAGGTACACGATGTACGATACAGCAAGGCGTGTGGAGCTGGTAAAGCAGCGCACCCGTGAACGGCGGCGCAGGCGAGAAAAGCGCCGCATCTACCGGCTGTCCGCCTTGTGCGTAGCGCTGCTTGTTGGTCTGGCAGGGACGCTGCGGGCGGTGACCGTGGGAGGCGGCACACAGCTATCCGGCGGCGCCTTTGGCTCCATGCTGCTCTATGAGGACGCAGGCGGCTACGTACTGGTGGGGGTGATCGCCTTTTCCGTGGCGGTCGTCATCACGGTGCTGTGCATGAAGTATAAGGCAAAAATCAAACAAAACGATATCAAGGAGGAAGAAAAACCATGAAAAAGCGGATGTTATCGGCACTGCTGTGTCTGTGCCTGGTGCTGGCGCTCTTGCCTGTGTCTGCCCTGGCGGCCAACCCGGTCTATCTGGCCCTGGGCGACAGCATCACCACCGGCTATAAGCCGGATAATACTAAACCCGACGCCAAGGTGGACAGCCCCTTCGCGAACCAGATTGCCAACGATCTGGACTATTATCTCACAAACCTCGCTGCCAACGGCGAAACCACGACTTCGCTGCTGGAGAAGCTGAATAATCCCGCATCGGATATCAGCACAGCGCTTCCCAACGCCAGCCTCATCACCATCACCATCGGCGGCAACGATATGATGGATGCGCTGTATGCGTATTTGCTGAACGCATACAATGATGAAAACCCAAGCAGCACTATCACCTTGGATGAGCTAAAAGCGAAGCTATTAAATGGCGGTTCGGAAATTTTAGTTCTCGCTTCCAAAAGTATTTCAGAATTTTTTGTTTCCACGGATGCACAAAAAGCATTTTCCGATTTTGGATCAAACCTTTCAGGTATTTTGAGCAAAATACAAGAGGTAAATCCCCATGCCGCAATCTATATTGCAACACAGTACAATCCTTACAGCAAGCTGGCAAAAGATTGGGGAACATTCGTCGAACAAATCGAGACGATTAATACGCAATTTGTTGCTGGGGTTCAATCCTTAAATACAATCATTAATAACGTTGCTGCTAACAAAGCCACGGTTGTTGACGTTTATGCTGCTTTTGAAGAAGCAGTGACGGATGGCAAAACAGTTTGCAATCCTGAGTTAGAAATAACTTCATATTTTCCACTTGAGTATCAGCTTACCCTCGACTTCCACCCCAATCAGGCCGGCCATGACCTGATTGCCGACACGTTTGAAGCGTCGATTCTTGCCGCCACACCGGCTGAGGGCCATAAGGTGCTGAACGGTAGCGGCGAGCAGGTCGGCGAACTCTATGCCACGCTCGCGGAAGCCTTTGATGCTGCTAAAAATAACGGCTACACCGTGGAAATGGGCAAAGACGAGACCCTTGCCGCAGCCATTCCCGCGGGCGTGACCTTGCGGGTACCCAGCGGTATTACTCTGACGGTTCCGAAAACGGCAGATGGTTTGGGTTACCTTGCCCAGGGAACGCTGGAATTTGTCGCCGGTGCAACCTTTAAACTAGGTGACGATACCCTCGTCGGCACGAAGGATAATGACTCCAGCCTTGTCTTATCCTCCGGCAGCGCCACCATGCAAGAGATGACCGTTACTTTGAAGCGTAATTCCGTGGCAGAGATTCCTTCGGGGAAAACTCTCTATCTTATGCTGGGCACTAACGGCCCTGCCTTGAATGCTGTGATTGAAGCCGGCGCAAAGCTCACCGTATATGGTACGCTCAAAGCAGTCTCCGGTACGCCTGCCACCGGCTCTCGGGTGACGATCAACGGCACGCTGGATGTCAACAATGGCGACATGACTGTGGCCCTCAAGGCGAATGTCACAAAGAATGGTGGAACTTTCAGCATCACAGGTGCCGGCTCCGTCTACTCCCAGGTTGATCTCACCGACGCCATCACAACTGGAGAAGAAAGCAAGGATTCGCTCACGTATCAAGACGTCGAGTATGCTTACAAATGGGTTGCGCCCCAGCCCAAATCTCAGATTACCGTAGGCGGTGTGCCCCTCTCCGGCAGCTCTACGGTTCCCGCCTATGCCACCACGAATTCTGACGGCAAGGTGATCACGACCGACGCCAACAAAGACAACTACAACATCGAGTGGGACGGCAGATACCTGACGCTGCGAAATGCCAAGATTGTTTACGACGGTGACGCCGCCATCGTGACCAACGGGGACTTGGAGCTCTACCTAATCGGCGACAACTACGTCTCCGGCGAGGTATACGGCTTCAATCTCGGCGACAAAGCCCTTGATATTTACGGTGATGACGCTGCCTCGCTGGTTATCACCGGCGGCACGGCAGTGGGTTCTGCATATGTAACCAGAGTGAACCCTGTAAATCAGCTGGTCGCCGTCCAGGGGGACGATATCCATGGCGCAATCAACGATATCGGCGGCTCGCCCTTTGATAAGACGAAAGAATTAAATCACGAGATCTATTACTATTTTTCCATTCGTTTCCTGGACAGGAACGGAACCTACATCACCCCGTCCTCGGCGCAGTATGATCCCTATGATACGCTCTCCTATGCTGTTTATCCCTATGATTCATCCGATGACGTGACAGAAGTAAAGATTGACGATGATACTCTAACATCTGATGACTATACTTATTACACGTCATTCTATAACAATAAGGTTACGATCATATTGGAGAATGCGTACCTGGACACGCTGTCCGCAGATACCCACACCGTGACCATTACCCTGAACGACAATGAAACCGTCTCGGCCCAGCTGGTGATCCCCGAGACCTACACCCTGACCGTGAACATCTTGCCCGCTGGCAGCGGCAGTTGCCGTTTCGACGCTCGGTCTTATGGCGATGAAAAGGACGGCTCCGTGACCTACCGGGTTGTTCAGGGGAATGCCGTCTCGCTTTGGGCCAGTGCAGACTATGGCTATCACTTCCAGGCGTGGCGCGATGCCAGTTGGAAGATTATTAGTGCAGATGAGGAATATAGCTTCACACCCACCGGAGATACCACGCTGAACCTGGTCTTTGGATTGAACACCTACGAGCTTACGGCCCGACCGTCGAAGCTGGACTTCGGCTCCCGCCAGGAGGGCTACAGCCAGGTTCCCACCCAGGAAGTCGTGCTCACGAACAACTCCGACGTCCCCATTGCGGTGTTCGCCCCTGAGATGGACGCCTATGTGACTTCCATTCCGGAGGACGGCCTGATTATCTTTACGGGCGAGAGTGAAACCGTTTCTGTCCGCCCGGTGACCGGATTGAAGGTCGGCAATTACGATACGACCCTCGTCTTTGACGGCTATGACTTGAACAACACGCCTGTGGAGCCCGAACCCATGGCCCTTACCCTGTCTGCACGCACGCCGTATTGGGAACCCAAACCGAATACCCAGGTTATGGTGGACTTGGACTTCACCGTCACCCGCGACAGTGGTTCTACGCGCAATTACTACTACCTGACCTTCGACACCAACGGCGGTGAAGAGCTCGGCACGGTGCGGGTACCTGCCAGATCCACGGTCAATCTCACCAAGTACGTCACCACCCGCAGCGGCTGCGAATTTGCCGGCTGGTTTGATGACCAGTGGCTCACCGATGATATCACCTCCATCTACATGGACGGCAACAAGACCGTCTACGCCGGATGGGATCCCTTCTGGGATGTGGATGCGTACGATTGGTTCTACAATGCCGTGCTCTACACCTTCGCCGAGGATCTCATGGAGGGTACCGGCGCCCACACCTTTAACCCCAGCGCCAATGTGACCCGCGGCATGCTGGTGACCATCCTCTACCGCTTGGAGGGCGAACCCACCGTCAGCGGTTCGGCCGCCTTTAGCGACGTGTCCAGAAACGCCTACTATACCAAGGCTGTCAACTGGGCCGCGTCCGAGGACATTGTGAAGGGCTTTACCGACGGCACCTTCCGGCCCAACGATCCTGTGACCCGTGAGCAGATGGCGACCATCTTCTTCCGCTACGCCGACTACTGCGGCTATGATACCGACGCCCGCGCCGACCTCAGCGGCTACCGCGACGCTGTGGATATCAGCTCCTGGGCGCTGGCCGCTGTCCGCTGGGCCAACGCGGAAGGCCTGGTACAGGGCATCACTACCAAGACACTAGTGCCCCAGGGTCTTGCCACCCGGGCGCAGATTTCCACCATTCTGGTGCGCTTCTGCAGAGACATTGTAGAATAATCTCCGTCCCGGCCAAATCAACTCCCCCCGAAATCAGGGCTTGTGCCCTGGCTCCGGGGGGAGCTTTTGCGTCGACACCCGATCAAAGCGGCGGTTGAACCGGCGGGTGGGAATGGTTGTGATCGGGGAGGTCTGTGTGGGTGTGGCTATGGGCCTCGCCGCCGTCGGTGTGGACGTGGAGATGGGTATGGGTATGGACATGGGGATGGGTGTGGCAGAGGGAGCCGTGGGAATGGGCGTGGGTATGGATATGCTGGTGGGCATGGACGTGCTGGAGGGAAATGGTGTCGCGCACCAGCACCACCGTGGCAACCGCCATCACCGCAAGACCCGCGTAAAACTGCGCCCCGGGCCGCTCGCCCACCAGCGCCATGCTGAACGCCACCCCCAAAAAGGGCGCAACGGCGTAATAGGCACTGGTTTTAGCCGCGCCCAGCTCCTTCTGGGCCAGAATGTAGAAATTGATGCTCAGGCCGTAGGCCACAAATCCCAGAGCCATGGTGAGCAGAATCCACCGCCCGCCGGGCAAGGGCTCGCCGCAGGCCAGGGCGATGACCAAGCTCCCCAGCCCAGACCCCAGGCCCTTGATGGTGACGATCTCCTCCGAGCTCTTGGTGCTGAGCATGCGGGTGCAGTTGTTCTCAAAGCCCCAGCACACACATGCTCCCAGCACCAGAAGTGAGCCCCTGCCGAAGGACAGTGCGCCGCCGCCATCCACCGAGAGGATCACGCTGGCCAGCGTCACCAGGGCGATTCCCATCCACAGCCGCCGGGAGATTACCTCGTGAAAAATGGCCAGCGCCAGCAGAGAGGTGGCGACAATTTCAAAATTATTCAGCAGCGAGACATTGGCTGCAGCGGTGGAGCGGATGCCGAACATCAGCAAAATCGGCGCCGCCACATCCAGCACCACCATGGCCACGGTATATGGAAGCTCGCGCCGGGTCAGCGGTTCCGCGCGGGACGTATGACCGGTCAGCAGGCGCGCCAGCCCCCACAGCGCCATCCCGATCCCCGCGCCGAGATAGAGAAAGGCGGCCAGCATCGTCGGCGTTACGGCGTTCATAAGCAGCTTGGAGCACGGGACGTTCACGGCATAGAGCGCCGCCGCTAGTATGGCAAAGCCGGTGGCAAAGTGGGCGCGCTGCATGGGCAGTCCTCCTTGGCCGCCGGTGGCGGCATGTTTTCTCCATCATACCACGGCAGGCGCTCCTTGTCATCTCCTTTGGGCGCGGCACAGCGAAAGTGGAGGTGTATTTCTCTTTGTGCGGTAAGCTCCACCCGCTGAATCAAGTTCACCAACAGTTCCCGGTTTTCCCCAGCTGTTTTGAAAAACAACGCTACCAGTTCCTGTGCCCGGGCCTCTCCGCGATCGGCACTTCGGTCGCGCCGCTGATGCTGTGCCAGAGCCGCCTCCAGCGTCCGTCTCTGCTCCAAAAGATGTGAAAAGAGGCGCTGAAAGTCTGCCTCCGGCAGCAGGCCGTTGAGTCGGTCTACATACAGGCGGTCGAGGCTTGCCGTGAGACCGGCGATCTTGCTCTGCAGGGAGCGACCTTCGCCCGCCGCATTTTGCGCCGTTTCAGCGCGCTCCACAGCTTCACGTGCCACAGTCAACAGCGCCTCACGGTTCAGCTGACTTCGGCACAGCCACAGCACCTGACGAATGACCGCCTGGGTCACTTTTTTCTCTTGGACAGTGTGACAGGTGCACACACCGGCCAGTCGCTGGTAGGTTCGGCATACAAAATAGAGCACGTCCGCGCCTGCTGCGTTTTTGCGGTTGAGCACCGACAGCGGACTTCCGCACTCGTGGCAGAAAATCAACCCTTTGAGCAAAAAATCATACGTTCGGCACCGGGTGTGCCGGCGACTGGACAATAGCATGGCAACCTTAGCAAAGGTCTCTGCGTCTACCAAGGGCTCGTGCGTACCCTCTACAACCACCCAGTGCGCCGGATCCTGTTTCAGGCACTTTCTCGATTTGTAGCTGATCTTTACACGGCGTCCTTGCACCATGTTGCCGATGTAGGTCTCATTTTGCAGCATTTCAGAAATTCGTTCACCGCTCCAAAGGCCCGTGCAGTGCCCAGGCCGAGCCACGGTCAAATTTGCGTAGGTGGCAGGAGTAGGTACACCATCGCGGTTGAGCTGTGCAGCGATGCTCCTACAGCTCATACCGGAGAGCGCCAGGGCAAAAATCCGACGCACCACCGGCGCCACTGCCTCGTCAACGATGATCTTGTTTTTCTCCGTGGGATGCTTTTTGTAGCCATATACTGCCTTCCCGCCGATAAATTGCCCCCGCCGCTGTTTATCCCGTTTGACGCTCTTGATCTTTTTGGAGATATCCCTGGCGTACAAGTCGTTCAGAATGGCTCGAAACGGTGTGATATCATTGGCGCTGGAATCCACGCCTGTGT
This sequence comes from uncultured Oscillospiraceae bacterium, assembly GCA_944386905.1. Classification (GTDB taxonomy): domain Bacteria; phylum Bacillota; class Clostridia; order Oscillospirales; family Oscillospiraceae; genus Avoscillospira. The sequence goes on along the minus strand of CALXCW010000221.1, from coordinate 683 downwards.
CGATCCCATCCAGAAGAGAGATATAGCGCACACGGTGCTCCGGGAAATAGCGCTCCAGGTAGTGGCCCGTGAGAATATAGTCTCGCCCCAATCGTGAGAGGTCTTTGGTGATGACCATGTTGACCTGTCCGGTTTCGATTGCGGCGAGCATACGCCGAAAGCCGGGCCGGTCAAAGTTTGTGCCGCTCCAACCGTCGTCTACATAGGTGTCTTTGAGCCTTAGGCGCTGCTGCCGGACATACTCCAGCAGCAGTGCTTCTTGATTTTGTACGCTCTGCGACGGCCCTTCGCCCTCGTCCTCTTTGGACAGTCGGATATATAAGGCCACATGATAGTCCGTGGGATTGTCGATTTCCGGGTACATGCCAAGCCTCCTGCGTTCGGCTCACAGTGTTGCCTTGCTTTGAAGTTCACGCTCCAAAAACAACCGAAATGATTCCATTAGAAGTTCATAGACTGCGTGCCCCGTTTCCTCATAGAAACAGCGTACGACCAACCTCTCCTCGCTTTGCTTCAAAGACCATCCCTCCTTGCAAGAATGATAAAGCCTATGCGTGCGCAGGGCGTATATTGCCAGACCGGTTATCACTTTCCTTAACCGCGGCCGGATACATACGACCGGCTGATGCCGCACTTGGCTGCAATCTCCCTTTGCGTCAAGGGCTGGCCGCCGCCCAGGCCGT
>CALXCW010000220.1 GCA_944386905.1 uncultured Oscillospiraceae bacterium | reverse complement strand
AAGGACGAAGGCGCGAGCCGTGTTGGACTCGGAGTACAGAGCATTGACAAAGACGTAGGTCAGGATCTTGTCGCCGTTCACTTCATCATAGAAGTACTGAATGTTGGCAACAACGGTATCGTCGCGATCTTCCTTGCTGACGGTGTTCAGGTTGCCGCAGTAGTTCATGGTCAGCTCGGACTTGGACAGAGCCTCATACTTGAAGCCGCCATTCACATAGTCATAGGTGCGGATCAGGAACTGGGTCTTGTTGTCGGCAGTGGCGATGATGGTGCCGGAGTTGTACCAAGTCAGACGGCCGTCCTTGTCGAGAACGACATTGGTGGGAGCCAGCTCAGCGATGCCGTCATCGATAACGCCGCCCGTGGCGTTGGTAATAACATCCAGGTTCTTGCGGCCATTGGCATCCTTCTCATAGCGGATCAGAACGCCATGATCCTTGTAACCATAGTGGGTGCCCCAATTGCCGGACTCATAGTCTCTCAGAGCCTCGAAGGCAGCCACGTCAATGGCGTCCTTCTCGGTCATCTTGGCGTCGAAGTCAACGGTAGTGGCAGTAGCGGTGTAGAGAAGACCCTGGCCGCTGGTCACACCATTGGGGGTGTAGACACCAGTGCCTTCCACCAGGTACATATAGCCGATGTCCTTGCCGGGCACGACCTCGTCCCAAGCCATCATGTAGCCGAACTTGTCGAGGTACAGATCAAAGGTATTGGAGCTCTTGTTCTCGGTCTCGTCCAGGTAAGTAGCGGACAGGACGGAGCCGGCAGTGTGGTTGCCGAAGTTCTTGGCATACTCATACTTCTTGGAGCTGCCCATGATGTAGGAGTTGGCGTTTCTGTCGTTATGGGCAACATAGGTGTCGGTCAGATCGACGTTCACGGGAACAGCGATCTCGGCGTCGTGCAGGTTGCGCTGGCCCGGCACATAGGTGCCACCGAAGGCCAAATCCTCCAGGGACTCGTTGCACAGCCAGTAGAGGATGACGTCGCCCTCTTCGAAGCCGTAGCCGGCGTTGTCGAACATACGGTTGCCGGTGGTCAGCTTGAAGGTGTTGGAGCCCTTGGTAACGTAGTCAACCTCACCGATGTAGGTGTTCTTCACAGTGATTCTGACGTCGGTCACAGTGGTGATATCCCAGGGATCAGCAGTGGCGATGTTCCGGACAAAGCGGGTATCCAGGTAGACCTTGGTCTCCACGCCCTTGCCGGAAGCAGCCTCAGCAGCGTTGATCAGGCGGCCCAGGTTGCCGTTGTAGTTGGTGAACTGGCCATCCACATACAGCCAGGCATTGCCAACCTTGGAAGCTTCCAGGATATCCAGATCGCCCTCGAGGTCGGCAGCGGTGGTGTAGTAGAAGTCGGGAGCGACCTCATAGCTGCTGCTCCAGATCTCCTTGCCGTAGGTGTTCTCCATGCTCCAGCGGGTCACGGGGTTGCCGTAGCAGTCCATGCCGTCGTCACGGGACAGGCCGGTGAAGGAGGTGTAGACGGGCACGGGGCTCACGACCACGTTGCCGTACAGCACGAAGCAGTTGTAGATTCTGGCAGCATCGGTCAGGGAGATGGTCACGCCAGCGGGAGCATCGGGATCACGCCAGAACAGGTTGATCCAAACGTTGTTGCTGACCTTCACGATGTTGTCGGAGACAGTACCAATGACCATGGGAGCTTCCAGAGCGTTGAGCATCATCTGGGCAGCCTCTTCACGGGTGATGGCGCTGTTGGGCTCGAAGTCGGCAGCGAAGTTGTCCAGCAGGCCAACCTTGTCGGCGTCAGCCAGGACGTGGGTCTTCCAGCCGGTGCCCACGTAGCCCTGGGTCTCAGCGTCGAAGCCCATGACGACGAGGAGCATCTTGGCAGTCTCGATGCCGGTCACCTTGCCTTCGGGATCGAAGGTGGTGGCGTTACGGCCGGCGACGATACCCTTCTGGTTGCAGTAAGCAATATAGCTCTTCGCCCAGTTGGAGTTGCCCTTCACGTCGGCGAACTTGCAGGCAGCGGCGTACAGGTCGCCCATGTCGTCCTTGCCGGCGTTGGACAAGACAGCGATCATCTTGGCCATTTCGGAACGCTTGATGTTGTTGGTGGGTCTGAAGGTATCATTGGTGTAGCCATCGATGATACCGATGTTGGAGAGAACGTCAACAGCTTCAGCGTAGCTGATCTTGTCGCTGTCTTCGAACTCCTTGGCGCTGGCAGTCATGGCGACGAAGCTAAACAGGGTAGCCACGACCAGGATCAGCGCCAGAACTTTGGAAAAGTTCTTCATGGATCTTCCTCCTTTAATATTTGATCTGGAACCGCAGTGCGGCCCATAATCATTTGTAAGTGCATCATACCTTGTCCCGCGAAAATTTTCAAGAGGCCTCGCGGCTTTGTAACACAACTGTAACACAGCCGAGGGAGGCACACCCGCCCGGCGGCCGAGAGGCCGCTTCGCGGCCACGGGTCGATGTGGGCATCGACCCCTACGCTCCGGGTCGGAGGTTCTGATCCCCTCCGGCACGGCTTCGCCGCGCCACCTCCCCTTGGTCACCAAGGGGAGGCTTGAAAGGCTCCCCTTGGATAAGGGGAGCCGGCGGCCGCTCACGCGGCCACGGGTCGATGTGGGCATCGACCCCTACGCTCCGGGTCGGACGTTTTCGTAGGGGCGGATGCCCACATCCGCCCGGCGGTACCAGGCCGCCGGCGCGCCCCTACGAGGTGTACCGCTTGTTTTGCTGCGCAAAAAACGACCTCCCCAGAGGGGAGGCCGTTTTTATTAGGGATTTTGCAAATTTGGCAACTGATTAATCAGCCTGGCCGACCGTGATGTACAGGTACAGCTCGCTGATGGTGTTGCCGCTGGTGATAGCCCAGCTCTTAGCGCTGTCGTAGCCACCATTCAGAGTGAAGGTGGGAACACCGTTGACGGTATCAACGTAGTCGTTGAGCTTGCTCAGGTTCTCGAGCTTGATGGTGTCGTAGCTCATGGAGCCGTCGGCATTCTCAACACAGACAACCGCGAAGAAGTCGGAAGTGGGATCCACAGGCTTGATCGGAGTGGCGGTGCCTTCGTAGAAGATCAGCAGGCCATTTCTCTCAACCCAGCAGGCCTCGTCGTTCAGCTCGGAGACGGGGTTCACCACGCTGACGTTGGCGTAGACAGGCACATTGCCATGCACCAGGCCGATGACAGTCAGCTTGGTCTCGTACAGACCGTAGTCGTTGATGGTAGCACCGGAGTTCTCGGTGATAGCCAGGATGGCGCGCTCGCCGCCGATGTAAGCATCATAGGCGGTGTAGTCACCGATGACATCCACGAAAGCGTTGGCGGAGATGTCGGCGGTCTCGTCAAGGACGAAGGCGCGAGCCGTGTTGGACTCGGAGTACAGAGCATTGACAAAGACGTAGGTCAGGATCTTGTCGCCGTTCACTTCATCATAGAAGTACTGAATGTTGGCAACAACGGTATCGTCGCGATCTTCCTTGCTGACGGTGTTCAGGTTGCCGCAGTAGTTCATGGTCAGCTCGGACTTGGACAGAGCCTCATACTTGAAGCCGCCATTCACATAGTCATAGGTGCGGATCAGGAACTGGGTCTTGTTGTCGGCAGTGGCGATGATGGTGCCGGAGTTGTACCAAGTCAGACGGCCGTCCTTGTCGAGAACGACATTGGTGGGAGCCAGCTCAGCGATGCCGTCATCGATAACGCCGCCCGTGGCGTTGGTAATAACATCCAGGTTCTTGCGGCCATTGGCATCCTTCTCATAGCGGATCAGAACGCCATGATCCTTGTAACCATAGTGGGTGCCCCAATTGCCGGACTCATAGTCTCTCAGAGCCTCGAAGGCAGCCACGTCAATGGCGTCCTTCTCGGTCATCTTGGCGTCGAAGTCAACGGTAGTGGCAGTAGCGGTGTAGAGAAGACCCTGGCCGCTGGTCACACCATTGGGGGTGTAGACACCAGTGCCTTCCACCAGGTACATATAGCCGATGTCCTTGCCGGGCACGACCTCGTCCCAAGCCATCATGTAGCCGAACTTGTCGAGGTACAGATCAAAGGTATTGGAGCTCTTGTTCTCGGTCTCGTCCAGGTAAGTAGCGGACAGGACGGAGCCGGCAGTGTGGTTGCCGAAGTTCTTGGCATACTCATACTTCTTGGAGCTGCCCATGATGTAGGAGTTGGCGTTTCTGTCGTTATGGGCAACATAGGTGTCGGTCAGATCGACGTTCACGGGAACAGCGATCTCGGCGTCGTGCAGGTTGCGCTGGCCCGGCACATAGGTGCCACCGAAGGCCAAATCCTCCAGGGACTCGTTGCACAGCCAGTAGAGGATGACGTCGCCCTCTTCGAAGCCGTAGCCGGCGTTGTCGAACATACGGTTGCCGGTGGTCAGCTTGAAGGTGTTGGAGCCCTTGGTAACGTAGTCAACCTCACCGATGTAGGTGTTCTTCACAGTGATTCTGACGTCGGTCACAGTGGTGATATCCCAGGGATCAGCAGTGGCGATGTTCCGGACAAAGCGGGTATCCAGGTAGACCTTGGTCTCCACGCCCTTGCCGGAAGCAGCCTCAGCAGCGTTGATCAGGCGGCCCAGGTTGCCGTTGTAGTTGGTGAACTGGCCATCCACATACAGCCAGGCATTGCCAACCTTGGAAGCTTCCAGGATATCCAGATCGCCCTCGAGGTCGGCAGCGGTGGTGTAGTAGAAGTCGGGAGCGACCTCATAGCTGCTGCTCCAGATCTCCTTGCCGTAGGTGTTCTCCATGCTCCAGCGGGTCACGGGGTTGCCGTAGCAGTCCATGCCGTCGTCACGGGACAGGCCGGTGAAGGAGGTGTAGACGGGCACGGGGCTCACGACCACGTTGCCGTACAGCACGAAGCAGTTGTAGATTCTGGCAGCATCGGTCAGGGAGATGGTCACGCCAGCGGGAGCATCGGGATCACGCCAGAACAGGTTGATCCAAACGTTGTTGCTGACCTTCACGATGTTGTCGGAGACAGTACCAATGACCATGGGAGCTTCCAGAGCGTTGAGCATCATCTGGGCAGCCTCTTCACGGGTGATGGCGCTGTTGGGCTCGAAGTCGGCAGCGAAGTTGTCCAGCAGGCCAACCTTGTCGGCGTCAGCCAGGACGTGGGTCTTCCAGCCGGTGCCCACGTAGCCCTGGGTCTCAGCGTCGAAGCCCATGACGACGAGGAGCATCTTGGCAGTCTCGATGCCGGTCACCTTGCCTTCGGGATCGAAGGTGGTGGCGTTACGGCCGGCGACGATACCCTTCTGGTTGCAGTAAGCAATATAGCTCTTCGCCCAGTTGGAGTTGCCCTTCACGTCGGCGAACTTGCAGGCAGCGGCGTACAGGTCGCCCATGTCGTCCTTGCCGGCGTTGGACAAGACAGCGATCATCTTGGCCATTTCGGAACGCTTGATGTTGTTGGTGGGTCTGAAGGTATCATTGGTGTAGCCATCGATGATACCGATGTTGGAGAGAACGTCAACAGCTTCAGCGTAGCTGATCTTGTCGCTGTCTTCGAACTCCTTGGCGCTGGCAGTCATGGCGACGAAGCTAAACAGGGTAGCCACGACCAGGATCAGCGCCAGAACTTTGGAAAAGTTCTTCATGGATCTTCCTCCTTTAATATTTGATCTGGAACCGCAGTGCGGCCCATAATCATTTGTAAGTGCATCATACCTTGTCCCGCGAAAATTTTCAAGAGGCCTCGCGGCTTTGTAACACAACTGTAACACAGCCGAGGGAGGCACACCCGCCCGGCGGCCGAGAGGCCGCTTCGCGGCCACGGGTCGATGTGGGCATCGACCCCTACGCTCCGGGTCGGAGGTTCTGATCCCCTCCGGCACGGCTTCGC
>CALXCW010000219.1 GCA_944386905.1 uncultured Oscillospiraceae bacterium | reverse complement strand
AAGGCAGAGAGCGATAACTACCTACTCAAAATATCGGGCAGCTCCCGATTTCGCCGTAACCCACAAAGAGGATAATGATACTCCCGTCCAGTCACAGTCCGAGCGTGATAAAACCGTCGCAGGCAATGAGGGCGGCTCTGGCAGACCGTCAGTTGAGGTGAAACTCCTGTGGTGTCAGTTCGCTGCTGACCGTTTGACGATTTCCCTTTGCATTTCGGGGCGTCGAGGACAAATTGAAGTGCTCCTATCATAAAGCCGAACGCAAGGCGGTCTATGGAAACAGAGAATTGTTTATACTCTCCCGACCTTAAATACTTCCTTGCGTTTGGCTGCCTACATAGGCAGAGCCTATCTGCCTAAATCCAGACAGGAGGTCAAACATAGTGGAAAGAACAATTCGGCGTGGCGACATCTATTACGCCGACCTAAATCCTGTTATCGGCTCAGAGCAAGGCGGGACACGCCCTGTACTTATCATTTCCAATGATACAGGCAACAAGTACAGCCCTACGGTCATTATCGCCGCTATCACAAGCCGAGTACGCACAAAGGCAAAGCTGCCCACGCATACCGCCATTAAAGATTTTGAGGGTCTTAGCAAAGACTCTGTTATTCTGTTGGAGCAGATACGCACGATTGATAAGAAACGGCTGAGAGAGCATATCGGAATGCTTGACAGCCAGCAAATTCTTACAGCCGACAACGCACTTTTAATTAGTCTTGGGCTTGATAAAAAGGACTAACCCTCTCGTATATAACGATGCTAAAACTGCATCGTTTCAACATTCTGTCAAGGCTTTAAGGGTGGAGATTTGCAAAGCAAATACTACCCGTGCCTTGACAGGTTGTTATACGGTACAAGCAATCGCTCATATATTGAGAACGAGGGAGGTGTTGGCGGCTGAAGCATAGAGAGTTTGTATATATCGGTGACCCTGTTCCAGAATTGAATGAGCAGGAACACGCAAAGTTCCTATTAAATGTTCAGAAGTCAATCCTTTTTTCCCTTGAGAAACGAGGCTTGTTGACGGGAACTCAAAGAGAACGCTGCCTGACTGCGCTTGAACAACAGTACAGCCGAAGTCAAAAAAGCAAACGCCGAGCTTGACTGCTTGGCGTTTTTACATATATAAGTGTAAATCAAAGATTTGCACATTCGACATCTCTCAGAGATTTTCCTATAATGCAAATACAGTAAGCACGGTTTACTGGGAAAGGAGTTTTCAATGAACAGATATGAACGCTTAAACGAAGAACGCAAGATAATTGAAAAAAGAAAGCGTGTAGCTGCGTATTGCCGTGTTTCCACGGATAATGAAGACCAAGCGAATTCATTTGAAAGCCAGCAGCGCTATTTCAGGCAATATATTGAGCGCAATCCAGATTGGGAGCTGTATGAGATTTTTGCCGATGAAGGCATTTCTGGAACGAGCACAAAAAAGCGTAAAGAGTTTAACCGAATGATAGCCTGTGCGAAAAACGGCGACTTTGACTTGATAATTACGAAAGAGATTTCCCGTTTTGCGAGAAATACGCTCGACAGCATATATTACACCCGTGACCTCAAAAAGCACGGCGTCGGCGTTATCTTTATGAATGACAACATCAACACTTTAGACGGCGATGCGGAGCTTCGTCTTGCCATAATGTCCTCGATAGCACAGGAGGAAAGCCGCAAGACTTCCGAGCGTGTCAAATGGGGACAAAAGCGGCAGATGGAGCAAGGCGTTGTGTTTGGACGCAGTATGCTCGGCTATGATGTAAAAGACGGAAAAATGACCATCAATGAGGAAGGCGCAAAGATTGTACGCCTTATCTTCCATAAGTTTGTGAACGAAGGAAAAGGAACTCATGTCATCGCTCGTGAGCTGCGGGAGGAAGGCATTTTGCCTTGTCGTGTTAAGGAGTGGCAGAATACCGTTATTCTCCGTGTTATCCGCAACGAAAAATACTGCGGCGACTTGGTGCAGAAAAAGACCTATACGCCAGATTTTCTCTCTCACGAAAAGAAATACAATCGAGGTCAGGAGGAATTTGTGATTATCAAAGACCATCACGAGCCGATTGTATCCCGTGAGCTGTTTGAAGAAGCAAACCGTATTTTAGATGAGCGTTCCCTTTCACAAGAGGGCAAGGCGAAGCACAGCAACCGCTATCCGTTTTCGGGTAAAATCAAATGCGGACATTGCGGCGCAAGCTATGTGGCAAGATATAAAACCAGAAAAGACGGCAGCAAATATAAGGCGTGGCGGTGTCAGGAAGCGGCAAAGCACGGAAGCCCCCATACTGACAAAGCGGGAAATCAAATCGGCTGCACGGGAGCAAGCATACGCAATGAAGATGCGACACATATTATGTTCCTTGTAACAAAGGAATTAAAGCTCAGACAGACGAAAATCACGAAAAATCTTACTTCTATTATAGAGTCCATCATCGCTATGGATACGACAGGCACAGATATTGAAAAGCTGAAAACCCAGATTGCAACTATCGAAGATAAGCGTACAAAACTGATTGACATTTATATGTCTGGGGATATAAGCAAAGATGAATTTTCTGCGGCACGGTCTAAGTGCGATGCTGAAATTGCCGAGCTGCAATCGGTTATTGACAGTATCGACAAACAGCAGGCTATGATTAGGCAGCAGCAGGAGCTTGTGCAGGAAATCAGAGATGCTATCAACGAAATTGTCTGCGGCGTGGAATACGATGACGAGTTTTATAAGCACATTTTAGATAAGATGGTTGTCAATGATAAGGACAACATTGATGTATATCTGAATTTGCTTCCTATGAAATGGAGCTATACGGTTGCAAAAGCGTCAAAAAAAGCGTTAGCCCCTGAAAGGAACATTTCAGGGGCTTCTGTACCGATGTCGGTGAGCAGGCCCTTGAGCTCGGGATAGGGCATGGCGTAGCGCTGGGACAGGTAGCGCAGGGAGGCGCCCAGCTCCCCGTCGGGGCCGCCGTACTGGCTGATGACCCAGGCGGCCAGCTTGGGGTTGGGGGTCTTGATGCGCACGGGGTATTGCAGCTTCTTCTCGTACTGGAACATTACTTGGCCCCTCCTTCCGCGGTGTAGTTCCAGGGCCAGTCGCCCTCCAGCCAGGCGGCCCAGCTGTCGGCGCTGGCGGCGGCATTCTGGGTCAGGGGGCCGTGGGCGGCCTCATACTTTTTGCGGGCCTCGGCCTCCAGGGCGGCGTACTTCCGGAAGAGCTGGAAGGCCTCGGCGTCGTCCTGGTGGGTGTCCAGGTAGAGGCCCAGCTCCTGGAGCATGAACTCCAGGGCCTGGAGCTCCGCCAGCTGGGTGCCCAGCACCTTCACCGCCTCCGCCTTGATGCGGAAGGGCAGGTTCAGGCCGGGAAACAGGGTGCCGTTGGCCAGGGCCTCCTGCTGGGAGTAGCGCTTGGGGTTATTGGGCTGAAACGGCACATAGGGGACGGCCAGGGGTGCACACTCAGGGAGCGCGCCGAGGCCGTCGCCGCAGGCGCCGGGATCGATCTGAGGGTTGTTCTCAGGATACAAGGGGTGTCCCTCCTCCTATGGATTGGGACGGGACGGGAGCCCCGTCC
>CALXCW010000218.1 GCA_944386905.1 uncultured Oscillospiraceae bacterium | reverse complement strand
CGATCCCCACGAACTGACCGATCTGATCCGTGAACCAGAGAAGCAGAAACGGATCTCGATTCTCCGCGGACATCTGATCGAATCGCTGACCGGACGGCTGGAAGGATTCACAGACGGTACAAAACTGATCGCCGGACGGCCCTACGGACCGACTCTTCCATCCGCGACACAGCCGTAACAGATCACGCAGCACATATACAACCGTACAATAAAGGACCGAATGAATGAGCCACAGCAAACATACGTTTAAAAACCAGAAACCGACAAAAGCATCGGATATGCCGAACCTGAACGCGCGCTTCCTGTCCATCTCCCTTTCAAAAGACGATCAGGACTGGCAGAGCGTACTTCATACGCATCATTTTACAGAGATCTTCTATGTGCTGAACGGCGAGGGGAATTTTCTCTTCCGGGATGTAAAGCGCCCGATCAAAACCGGGGATCTGGTCATTGTTCCGCCCTACGTGGAGCACACGGAACAGTCCATCCCCGGCAAGTCCCTCAAATATTATGTACTGGGGCTGGAGGGTATTTCCTTCCAGCCAAAAGACCAGCCCGGCACATATCAGGTCTTCTGCAACTTTGACCGCCATGCCATGATCGCGGAACTGATGGAGCAGATTTATTACGAGACCAAAGAAGAACTGTACGGATCGGAAATGATCTGCCAGAGTCTGCTGGATATTCTGATCATGCGGATCATGCGCTCCCAGCAGCTCATTACGGTACCGAACACATCCATGCGCATGACAAAAGAATGCGCCCAGATAAAAGAATATCTCGACGCAAACTATGCTTCCCAGATCACCCTGGACACGCTGACAGGGCTGACTCATATGAATAAATATTATATGGCTCATTCATTTACAAAATTCACCGGACTGTCGCCGATCCAGTACCTGAACCGGCACCGGCTCGAGGCCGCCTGCCAGCTGCTGGAGACCACGGACTGTTCGATCTCGGAGATCGCAGCCCAGACCGGGTTCTCATCCCAGTCCTACTTCACCCAGATATTCCGGAAGTTCTACGGGATGACTCCGGTGCAGTACCGCAAAAACAATAATGCTGTTTTCTGATACCTTATTATTTAATATAATGACAGCTCAGCCCTGATCCGCAGAGGATGAGCTTTCATCATATTGAATTTCCATCTTTTCCGCCCGATTTTGAATCTGTTTCGGAAGATATTCTGCTGTTATATAATCCTGCACTACCATATCTCCACACTCTTCAAACAAATAATAACTTACATCTCTTTCCATCAGAATCACGGTTCCCGTTCCAATGTCATAAGATTCTCCTAATTCTCCGGACATCAGCACATCTCCCAGCATATCCGTGGAATGATAAGACTGACTAAGTTCGTGATAATCTGTTGTTATTGTCTGCCTGTTTTCTTCTCCATTTTCCTCTGTTATATACTGATATTTAAACTGTATATTATCGATATAATTGTCTTTATGCTCCTCATAATACTTTTTTGCATTTTCAATCATCTGCTCATCCGGAGAACTTCCCAGCTTTTCTGATGTCTTTTGACGGTATTCAGCAAGGATATATTCAAAATAATCCTCTTCGTCAAACCGGATCAGTCCCATGACTGCATCTCCGTCTGTCAGCTTTTCTTCATTTTCATTATTTTTATTTTCCAAATCTTTTTGGAATTCTTCAAAAGAGAATGGTTCTTCCGCGCCACATTCATCAGCAATTTCGAATAAACTGTAACATTCTGCCGCATACTCCGAAGCATTTTCCAGTATCTGTTTTTCATCTTCCCTGTCAATCATATCTCTTTTGACAATTTCACGATACAGATCAAACTCTTCTCTGAATATTTCATGTTCACCCACTGTAAGCACCGGCTTGTTCATTTCATTTGTACAACCGGACATGACCAGAGCAGCCATTACTATAGCCATGATCCTGCAGTATTTTGTTTTCATTTTTTCTCTCCCCGATGCAGGTGGGCTTTCCACCGGAATATAAAACTCCCGACGGAAAGCCCTGTAATTAATACCCGCTTATTTTGTTCTCCGGTTTCCTCGTCTATATGCAATAACTGCTGCAATCACACCACCTGCAAGAACAATGATCAGAAGTGTTGACGCAATCGGTGTATCATCCCCTGTCTCAACAATCTTATCATCACCAGCATTCTTATTGTCATTGTTCTTATTGTTATTGTCCTTATTCACGTCCGAAGGTTTCTTATCATCAGATCCTGGTTTTTTATTTGTCTGTTCATCTTTTTCTTTTAAAGCATTAAGCGCATCTTTTAACTCGGCTTCTGCTTTTGCAACATCCTCTTCTGTCGCATTATCATCAGAAAGTACTGCTTTTGCCGCCTGCAAACTCTGGGTCAGCGCATTGGCAGTTTCTTCAGTATATATAGACAGATCTAACGATTCTGAATCTTTAATCAGCTCTTCCAGTTTTGTCTTATCAACCGGAATCAGTTCAAGATTATCTACAGCTGTGTTCAACTTTTCAAGTGCCGAATCAATCTCCTCCTGCAGAGCATTCTCATTTTCCAATACTGCTTTTGCCTCAGCAATAGCTTCTTCTACTGCCTTTTTCGTATCGTCAGTGTAAATACTCAGATCCATCTGTACAGCCAGATCATAGGCAAGTTGTAACTCTTCCTTATCTACGGCCTCAATATACTGAATCGCACCAAGGTCAGGATTCTGAGAATCGACCGGATTGCCCAGCATATCATCCAGTCCTGAGTACTCCGTACTGATTGCACGTCCTGCATCTATTGCCGGTGAACCTTCAGACAGCATATATGCTTCCAGATTCCATGCTTTTGTGATATTCTTTTCTTTCACAAGCGCATCCACGTCTCCGTCACCCATAGTTCCCGGTGCTTTAAGCAACGGATCTTCTCCCCAGATATTATCCTGGTAGAAAGTACTCTCTGTATCAATTCCTTCTGTACTGAAATTGTAAAACAGGTTATTCGCAAACCGTCCAAGATCTCCAGGGTTCAGAGAATTATCATCCGCAAGCGCCTGCATACTGTTAAAGTAATTCACCTCGTTAGCATTGAACTTATAAGTTTCTCCTGCTCTGTAGAAAATATTGTTATAAATCGCAACTGACTGATTATTACTGTTGTTAATATTAAAGAATCTATCTGCCCCATAATTTTCTACTGCCTTGTCCGGATCGATACATACCGTGTTATTAAATACTTCGCAGTTAATCGTGGCATTAAGCGGCATGATCACAGAATTTGTACTTGATCCGTAGCTTCCATCATTTTCACTGATATTATATGCATAATAGGAGTCATAAGTAGGCAGATTTCCATATGCACAGAACTGGACAAATCCTCCACTGTTCTCATGACTGTAGTTATACACAACAGCAAAATCCTCATTTAAGGCATCAATTTCCACACCTTCTGCATCGTTCCCTCTGTGCGTACGGCACAGTTCATTGTACTGGACTGTCCCATCTGTTACAAGGTAAGGGAATATCCCCGCTGCAAACCAGTGACCCATACACGTCTCATCTACAAGATTGTACTCTGCAACTGCTCCATCCATACACTGAAGGATGATTCCGTCACCATGGATCCTGCGGAAAATATTCTTTCCAAAATAGACATTTGTCGTCGGGCTGAATTCTCCCAAGGAGCCTTCTCCGGCATTATTGACCATAGCCCAGCGTCCGCCCCATTTTCCATCTTCTGTCATTTCTCTCGTTTTCCACGGTGAAAGGAGGAAGAATCCGCTTCTTCCCACATCTTCGATCGTACAGTTGGTAACACTGATATCATTAAACCATGTCTCTTTACGTTTTGATGCATCGTCAATATTAGCGCTTATCAGGAAAATAATTCCTCCGGATTCTTTACCCGTATTTCCTGAGTCTCCGGTCTGGAAACCGTGAATATATACATTGTCAATGTAAATATGATCAAGCTGTCCGACATCCTCTGCAGTGATATACATTGCGCGTTCCAGAAGCCCGCCTCCATTCAAAAACTGATTGGCTTCGTGATCCACGCTGTATCCTGCATCATGAAATTCGATGTTGCTGATTTCCCACCACTCCTGATTATGAAGGCGGAACGTTTCATTTACATCTCTGGTCTTTGCAGCTGCAACTCTCATGATCGTTTCGCTGTAAACTGCATTCTCATCCAGAAGGATTCTCGGACGGTCGCCCTCACCGTAACTTGAAAGCACAATAGGTGCTCCTTCTTCACCAGATCCCTGAGGTGCAAGTGTACCTGTCCAGGTTTCTCCTGCTTTCAACAATAAAGAAGAGCCTGGCATAAACACTGTATCATTCGCTTTGTCCAGCGTCTGCCATGCTGTTTCGGGAGTAAGACCATCATTGCTGTCATTTCCATTTGTAGCGTCCAGATAGAATGTCTTTCCCTTTGTCGTCATCACCGTCATAGTAGCCGTTGCTGTTGACTCTCCGATCTGGAAAGTCAGCGTATACTCTTTATCCTTTTCGCGTATGTTCATATGCTTTCGCCCGAAACGAACATCGTCCCCATACCTTCGTCGGTG
>CALXCW010000217.1 GCA_944386905.1 uncultured Oscillospiraceae bacterium | reverse complement strand
GGAACCGGCGGCGGGCTCATTTTCCAGACGATAGAGGATGGTCACCAGCATGCCGCGGGTCAAATCCACATCGGGGCCGAACTTGGTGGAGCTGATGCCGTTCATCATGCCGTGCTCATAGACGTAGGTGATGGCATCCAGAGCCCAGTGGCCGGAGACGTCGGTGAAGGGCAGACCCTTGGGGGCAAAGACGGCCTCCACGGTGACGGCGGAGCCGGGCATCTCAAAGGTGTAGCGGCTGTCGCTGACCTGGGTCAGCTTCAAGCTCTTGCCGTCCGCGTCGGTGACGGTCAGGCTCTTGAGCACATAGCCCTGGTCGGGGATGACCTCCAACGTTACCGTCTTACCTTCAGCCGCCCGGTTGGGCGCGACGTTCACTGTGCCGTGGGTGGTGTCGTCGATGACAACCGCATAGGTATTGGGCGCGGTGTCGGGGGTGGGGACGTAGTAGCCCCAAGCGTAGGTGAAAGTTTCGTTTTCATAGGTCTTGTTTGCCAGTGCACCGGCATTGACAAGTTTCTTGAAGAGATTGGCCTGGCTGTAGACCTTGCTGCCGGAGGCCAGGGTGATGGTGCCGGTGAGGCTGTCGCTGTTATCTCCGTTCCACACCACGACGCCGCTGTTGCTGACCTCGTTGGCCAGAGTCCCGACGCTCGTGGTGGACTTGTTGACTTCCAGCACGCCGTTGCTGTTCACGGTGATGACGCCGGCGCCATTCACCTGGCCGGAAGAGCTGACACTCATCAAGCTGTCCACCAAAATCTGACCGTCGTTGGTCAGCGTGCAGTCGTTGGCCACCCGCAGCTCCTGATCGGTGACCGTCAGGGTGGAGTCGGCGTCCACCGTGACATGGGTGTGGAGCGAAGAGAGAGCCAAAGTCCAGTAGCCCGTCACATTGGCCTGGGCCTTTTCGAAGGTCAGGTCAAGGCTACCACCCTGGGCGGTGACATTCAGGTTGTCAATCACAACTTGTCCGGCGGTGAGCTGAATCAGCGCGTCTTTGCCGCCGATCATGGCGCCGGCGCCGTCGGAGAGGGCGCCGCCGGCGGCAACCACGAGGCGGCCCTTGCTCTGCAGCGGCGCCGGAGCACCAGCGCCGGTGAGATCCACCGTCAGAGTGGTGCCGTTGGGAACAGAGAGAGTGACATTTTCACCCACGGCAGTGGTCAAATCCTGAGGATCCGCAGTGACCAGCTCTACTGTTCCGCCCTGAGCGGTGTTGGCTGCGGTCAGAGCCGCATCAAGGGTTTGGTAGTATGTGATCGCACCGGTCGCACTCGTATAGGATGCGACACTGTCGGTGGGGGCATTGCCGGTTAGAGTGCCCTCCACGGTCAGAGTGCCTTCGTTTGCCAAAATACCGTTATTGATCAGCTCTGCACCCTGTGCCACGATCAATTTGGCGTTTTCCCGCACGGTGAGCTTTTTCCCTTCGGGGATGGTGAGCTTGGAGCTCTGCGGAACCGTCAAAGTATAGCCTCTTCTCACCATCGCGGCTTTGTCCAGTGAGACGTCGCCGTATACAAAGCCCTCTTTGCCCTGGAAAATGATGCCGCTCCAGGCGCTGGTATCCTTGTTGTCACTGATGGAGGAAGCATAGATCACAGCATTGCCGGTGACATCGTCCTTGGACGTGGCAAAGGTGACGTCTTTACCGGTCGAGCCGGAGCCGATGCCGGCTGCCGTGGCGCTGCCGCCCTTGGCCGTCACGGTGCCGCCGGTAATGAAAATGCCGCCGGATTCTTTGCCGTAACCGCCGGTGCCGATACCGGCGCCGCTGTCTTTCGCCTTCTTTTTACCGGTTCCGCCGGTGGCGGTCACCTGGCCGCCTTCGATGGTGATCTCACCGCTGATGCTTCCATAGCCGCCGGAGCCGATGCCGGCGCCGCCATAGATGCTGCCGCTATCCTCAGCAGAGCCGCCGTTGGCGGTCACCTTGGCGTTCCCGCGGATGAGAATGGAGGCGTCAAAGGGAGTCGCATAAGCGCTGCCGATGCCGGCGCCCTCCTCGCCGCCGTTGGCCTTCACCGTGGCACGGCCTTGGATGGTGATGCTTTTAATGCTCTTGGAGGTGCCATAGCCACGACCGCCGCCGATGCCCGCAGCGCCGGAGCCGCCGTTGGCCGTGACGTCGGCGTCTCCCCCGATGATGATGGCCCGGCCATGATTCACCTTATTTGAATTGCCAGCGCCGATGCCCGCAGCGCCGGAGCCGCCGTTGGCCGTCACGGTGCCGCCGTTGATGACAATATTGCCGCTGCTGGCCTGATTACAATAACCGCCGCCGATGCCAGCGGCGTTATTGCTGCCCTGGGCGAAGACCGTGCCGTCGTTGATGATGATTTTGCCATTGATTTTGCCCTTGCCAAAATTATAGCCGCCGCCGATACCCGCGGAATCTGAGCCACCGCGGGCTTCGATGATGCCGCCGTTTATGGTGATGTTTCCATGGGCAGCAGTCGTGTTATTGCCGCCGATACCGGCAGCGCCAGAGCCACTGCCTTGGGTGCGCAGCTTGCCGGTACCCTGCTCCTGGCCGTAGATGGTCAGGCTGTTCCCGCTGCTCACATCAATGCCGTAGTATTTCGCCTCAAAATCACAGCCGTCAGCCAGAATAAGATGTACGTCGCCGGTGACCGTAATCCGGGAGTTGATGGTCACTTTGCCATTGACCACGTACCAGGTGGGGGCGTCTTCAGAGCCCCAGACTGTGAGGCTGCTGGTCACCGCCGTAGCAGTGGGACAAGTCTGCATCGTCCCTGTCGCATCGCGGTAGGGCACATTGTCATCCGCCAGTGCCGTCACTGTAAGCAGCGAAAGGCACAGTGCCAGGACGCAGAGAAGGCTTACAACACGTTTCATTTACAGTTCTCCTTTCGAGCATCTCGGGCTATATAGCCCGAGATGGGGGGGGATATCCCCCCCATCATAGTTTCTTGTTTGATTGGCGGCCGGAGCCGGGATGCGCAATTGTTTCTGCCCTAAGCATATCAAGTTTGATGGGAAATAGCAAGTCGTTTTTGAAGATTTTCCCATGGAAAAGTGCCGATGATGCTGGCGACAAGGGGCCCGCCATCTCCTGCGGGCGCTCCAGCGATGGCACCAGCAGAATCATAACCCCCAGATGGAGCGCGCCGTTGCTGCCCTGGATGATGCCGGCACCGCAGGCCCACTGCATGGCGGGGATGGCGTAGGTGTGGATCTCATCGAAGTCCTTGTAGGAGAGGATGTTGGTGTCCTCACCCACGGAGACGACATAGCCCTTGTACTGGGCATAACGGGAGAGAATGGTCACCAGCATGCCGCGGGTCAAATCCACATCGGGGCTGAACTTGGTGTCGTCGATGACAACCGCATAGGGATT
>CALXCW010000216.1 GCA_944386905.1 uncultured Oscillospiraceae bacterium | reverse complement strand
CATGGACCTCACTTTCTACTCCTCCGGCGTGCAGACGGTAGACTTCTACGCCGTGGCAAACGAGGGGGCAATGGTAGATGCCAATCCCGCCACTTTGTCGGACAGCACTTCCGAATCAGAGTTGAAAAACCTGTGGTTCACCAATTATCAGACCAATATACAGCAGTATGGCCTGCCGATGTTCTGCGACAACCAGTCGTACGAGCTTGACTTTACGCAGGTGAAACAGGGAAGCCCGACCGCTCCCGGACACGAAGGACACGCGTGGCTCGATTACGACAACCTTTCTATCAAACTGAAACGCCCTTTCGGCAAGCTCGGCGTATTCGCGGCCAAGGCCGAGGGCGAAACCACCCCGCTCCGCATAACGGGTCTGACCATGCTGGAATCGGGTACGCGTATGCGTAACTACCTGATGACACCGACTGATGAGCAGTTGAAAAGTATAACCTCTGCCGGCGATGTAGAACTCTCTGTTGTTGAAGGGGAGGTAACGGCAGCACTGGCCGACAACATCACCCCTGAGGAAAGACGTAACCCCAAGAATTACACGCCTGTGTTGAACGCCCCGTTCTATCCTTTCGAGAACCCGTATGCCAACGGCGGAGCATGGAACATTCCGGGCAGTGATGAAAAAGAGCATGTCCTCAAGATAGACTATGCCTTTGGCGACGAATCGCGTACCGGCCTTGTCCATATGCCTGCGGTAGAGCGAAATAAATACTATACCATCTGCTGTCTGATGCGCAACGACGGCAAGATTACCATTGAATACATCGTGGCCGACTGGGACGATGGTGGCGAATACGAGATCGAGTTCAACTACCCGCAATATACCAATCCTATACAGCCGGAAGACGGGAGTACGCTGACAGGCAGCGAAAAATATCCCCAGCCGGAAGTATGGTACTCCGCGACCGACGAGGGCAGCTACACCTTCAAGTTCCAGATTACGGGCCCGACCGGCCAGAAATGGACTCCGACACTTGTGGACGGAACACAGGCGGATTTTAGAGTGCGGGTGTACCAGCTCTCAACCGATGGCAACTCCACCAAAACGTATCTGTATAGCAATCATCCGGATGACCCGCTTGTAAAACCAGAGACAGAAACCGATAAGATGGCAGACAGGCTTGTGGCATCCTCCGAACCCTACTACATTACGGTAAGCGCTTTGAATGCAGACAATGTAGATGACGAAGTAGGTCTGGCTATCTCCTACGACCGCAGTTGGAGTACCGACGGCAGCCAATTGCTGCTTATCAACGGCTTGACCAACAATCTGAAATGGGCGGGAAGCGAAATCGCCGAGGTTATCGTAATAAAACAGACTGAAGCGCCCATAGGTGAAAATGAATCTACAAATGACTGATGAGCTATGAGACCACTATTATACCATATTATTGCGTGTTGTGCGGTATTATTTTTTACCGCCTGCGATAAGGAGTACGATATTCCCGGCGGCAACGCCACCGGAGACGGCAACAGCATCATCCTTGACCTTTCGTCAGGGTCGCTGCCCATAAGCCGTGCAGTGAACACGGAAGCTACCGGCGCGGAAATCAGGGTAAATCATATCGACGTGCTTATCTTCGATGAAAACGGCAGCAAGAAGCACCACGAACGGATCGACGGCAGCGATACTGGCAACGGAACGATTGTTTTGTCGGCCAAGAGGAGTGATTTCGAGGTAAACGCGGGATACGAGGTATACCTCATTGCCAACAGCACTGCGGACGTATCAGTGTTTGCTGCCGATGATTTCGACATGACTAAATTACGGCAATTGGAACAGACAGACCGTGACATACACATGACGGGCTGTCCGGAGGCGGAAAATGTCCCGCAGGCCTTTCTTATGGACGGCATAGCGCACCTTGATGGCAGCACAGCCACAGAGGTTATCCTGAATGACGGCAACATGTCGAACGACACGAAGCTGAAAGCGACACTGCGCCGTGCCGCCGCGAAGCTCGTGATAAAGATTAACAAAGGTCAGTTCGTGGAGTTCGACAATAGCATCTCCGGTGCCAGTTACTACCTGCGTAACTTGCCTTACTCCACCTCCGTTCTGACGGGAGTGAACGCCGAAGCGGCTTTACGCACAACGGACTTGACTCGCAATAACTATTTCAACTGGACGCGCAATACGGAGGACGGACCCTATACGCTGATTACCGTTACGGCATACGCGTACGCCCACTCTTGGGATAACGCAAGCTCGCTGGAAAAGGAGACGCGCCTGATTGTGAACATTCCGATGTCCACCATCCTGCACAACGAGCAGGGCGACTATGTTGATGAGAGCGGCGCTGTTGTGGACGACCCCGTAAAAGTACCTCACGAAAACAGCTATTACCAGATTCCGGTGTGCGAGGGTATGGCATTGGAACGTAACACCTGCTACGAGGTCTCGCTGACGCTCAACGTTCCGGGCGGTACCGACCCCTCAGAGCCGGTCGAACTGGGGCCGATAGACTACTCGGTGCGTGAGTGGGATGAACAGACCATTGACATCGGCGGCGAGACTGACCATCCGGCCTATCTCTATGTGAACGAGGAGGAGTTCGAGATGCACAACATAGATGAGGACTATACGACCCTGCAGTTCTCTTCATCGTCGGAGGTAAAATCCGAAATTACCAAAGTTTACTATATCAATAAG
>CALXCW010000215.1 GCA_944386905.1 uncultured Oscillospiraceae bacterium | reverse complement strand
GTTCTTCCTCGGGCGCCGTTGCCGAATAGCCGATCGCCGTCGAGTGTGCGAGGGTACAACCTTCCAACCCAACCGCATAGCCATTAAACTGTATCGTTAATTCTTCAGATATATTTGCAAAAGAATAAATTGCAGTCAAATGATAATCTTCTTGTATATCTGACACGTTCCTTATGAAATCACATATTACATACAAAGTGTTATCATATCGCAAGAATGTGATCTCATAAACACCATACCAAAAACCTTGCGGAACATTACTTGCAGCTTCCACACTTAATCCGCCAATATAATTTATAAAGCTGCTGTTGTCTGAAAGAATGGCCCCATTTAAATAATAGACAACGCTTCCGTCTTTTTGCCAATCGTTTGGCCATTCATTCAAGCGTCCAAACGGAAAGAACGTAGCATACGCTCCGCCTTTAATCATCTGAATAGCGTTGTCGACATAGTTCTCATCTGTTTCAGAATAACGATAAATGACTGCGTTGTTGCCAACGGGTAATGTCGTTCCCCCTACCACTACCTTCCACCAAGGCTCCGAAGGATTTGGCTCCCCGACAGATTGTGCATTTTGAGCTGCGGCATAATCCACTGTATAATAGCCGTCTTTGATCTGATACAGTTCCGACGTTCCGGCAGCCGATGCCTGCTCGCCGATCACAACATTCTGCATGAGATAAGCAGAACGAACAGTCCCTGCCTCAAACTCACTCAAAATTGCGTTGCAGACAGTTCCGACCGTCGTTGCATTGTCATTGAACAATGTAGCGGAAGCATAGGTAAGTGCAAGGACATCATTCAGATAAAAGCAGATGGAGCCATCTTTATTGAAAGAAATCGTCGCACGCGCCGTATCGTTCGTATAGAAAATCTCATGATTCGGAGCCGAGCCGACCAATCCGGAGTTCGTTGCGCCGCCTTCATAAATATCCGTTGCAAGATACTCGATCGTAGAAAGATTGACTGCAAAATCGTTTCCGACAAGGACATTTGTCCAATCATAATCATAATTTGAATAATCAAACGAAATGGAGACCCCGTTGTCGGTGTTCACGGGCGTGAACGTCTTGCCTGCGGTCACCTCGTCAACTTCAATCGTCCCCTCCGTCGCCAAACCGATCCCAATAGCAATGCTGCCGCCCTCATACGTTGCCGTGAGCGTTCCCGTGGACGGCTCCAACGAGAATGTGACCTTGACATCGTCCCAAAGCCCGTTGGAGAGCGCCCCCGACGGGATCACCGCGTCCGTCGTTGCACGGTCGGGAATGGCATAGGAATTGATAAGGTATTCCGCCTGCTGCTTTGCCGTCGGGTACTTGTAGCCCCAATAGGTGTATTGAGAGATCGATTCTCCGGAAGTATTGATCGCGGTGAATACAAGCGTACGGATATTCGTGCCTTCCAGGTTCTGCCAAAGCAGGAAGCCGTCGTAAGTCACCCCTCCCGTCGTGAGCGTAAACGCGCCCGTTGCACCGTCATACATCCAGGTGCCGTCGATCGCACCCGAAACGGTGTTGTCTTCTTCAAGCGTAATGAGGGCTTCGGTCGCAACGGCGTCATACGTTCCGTTGTTATTCGTCATATTGACCGCGCCGTACATTCCCGGAATGTCCTCAGCCGAAAGCTCCGTTGCAAGTTCATCGGCAGAAGAGACGTCCGTCGTCTGAACGGTGGACTCGAAGGGCGACGTCACCAGCCAACCGTCGGCATTGACGAGCAGCTCGTGCACTTTCAGAACATGGATTTTCGTTCCGTCCGTATACTTGTTGTGATAGACGAGATATGCCTTCTCCCCGTCCACAAAGGCGGAGTTGTGCCCCTGCGCAATGTAGGAATAATCCCACCAGCTCCAGGTATAACCGCTCATGATGCGGTTGCCGACTTCGTCGTCCTCCTCAAGAAGCGTATTTTCGGTCGAGAAAACCGCGTAGTTGTCCTTCGCATCCTTATAGCCGACAAAATCGCCCTTTGCGTCAAATCCCGTCAGCCTAGCACTGCGGAACACGCGCATATTATAGCCCTTCTCGGGATCTAACCCGCCGTAGGAGAGGAA
Source organism: uncultured Oscillospiraceae bacterium (assembly GCA_944386905.1). Classification (GTDB taxonomy): domain Bacteria; phylum Bacillota; class Clostridia; order Oscillospirales; family Oscillospiraceae; genus Avoscillospira. The sequence goes on along the minus strand of CALXCW010000215.1, from coordinate 884 downwards.
CAGATACCACCAATCGCCGATCTTCAGGAAGTAAGACCCCTCGCCGCCGGCATTGGCGTGAGCGCCGCCCGCGATATGCAGCCCGAGATAGGCATCGGAATAGACGACGAAGGTCTGACCGTTCGCGATCTCTCCCGTGAAATCTGCGCCGCCGATCGCGGTTTTAACGACGTTTTCGTAAGTATATGTGTAGTCGCGCAAGCCCGTCGCCTCGTCGAGCTTGAGCATATAGATGCCGCCAAACCAGGAGCCGTAGCTCATCCAGAGGTCGCCGTTTTCGTCATACGTCACGGCGGCATCAATGGCATTGACCCCGTAGATAAGATTTCTCTCGGAATTCCGGTATGCCGAATACTTTCCGGGAACGCTTTCTTCCCCCGTCACCTTTTTATAATCTGCCGTGGCGGCATCGGACGCATCCATCCGCGAATAGACCACTTCGCCCATATACGACCAGGTGCCGTCCAGGTCGTCGGCGATCAGCAGAACGATGACGGAGCGCTGCATATCCCCGTTCACCGAGAGGTACATACACCACTTGCCCATCGCCTCGTTCCAGATGACGTCGGGCGCCCAGCAGTTGCTCTTCAGCGCCTCTGCATCGGCGTTGTGCCCCGTATGCGTACGCACGCTTTCGGGAATGATCTTCACCAGATTTTCTGCGTTCGTCAGATTGCTCTCAAACGCCGTCCAGTTGATAAGGTCGTACGACTTCGCCTGCGCGATCTGCGTCCCGAAGACGTAATAGACCTTTTGAGACTGATCAGCCTCCCCCCCCGCTGCCTGTGCTGCCTGTGCTGCCTCCGCCGTGGGATACGTCTTTCCGTCGGCGCCCTCGTAGGCGACCACGATGGAAGGATCGTGCACGGCGACCGTACTGTACC
>CALXCW010000214.1 GCA_944386905.1 uncultured Oscillospiraceae bacterium | reverse complement strand
ATCCGCGCGCTCACCGGCAACGGCAATCTCGCTTACTGGGTGAGTTTCGCGCTGATCTGCATCGCTGTGGCCGTGTATATGATGGACAGCGCCGTCTTTGAAGGCCTTCTGCCGAAAATCATGTCCCAGCTGTCCCTATTTTCCCGCTTTACCGTCATCGTCAACGGCGTCTTTGACCTCTCCACCGTGGTCTATGACCTATCGGTGAGCATATTCTTCCTATTCCTCTCGGTGCAGTCTCTGGAGAAACGGAGGTATTGCTGATGAAACTCCCCTTTTCATCCCGGGAAACCATGCCGGCCCAGCGGCGCTATGCCCTTCAGGGCGGTGGCTATTCCCTCATCCTGACCTTGGTGGTGCTGGCGCTGCTGGTGGTGGTCAACGTGCTCACCGCTCTGCTGCCCACTACCCTCACCCACTTCGACATCAGCGCCACCCAGCTCTACTCCGTCACCAGCAACACCAAGGCCGTTATCGCAGGCCTGGAGGACGACGTGACCATTTACTGGATTGTCCAGGCCGATGAAGAGGACAACATCCTCTCCAATCTCCTCGCCAAATACGAAAGCCTCAGCGATCACATCAGTGTGGTCAAGCGCAACCCAGACGTCTACCCTGGCTTCGCGGAGCAGTACACTGATGAAACCGTCTCCAACAACAGTCTGGTGGTGGTCTGCGGTGAAAAGAGCCGCTACATTGCTCTGGACGATATCTACCTCACGGAGACGGATTACTCCAGCTACTTCCCCAGCTACTCCTACTCCTTCGACGGCGAAGGCGCCATCACCTCGGCCATCGACTATGTGATCAGCGACGAGTTGCCCATCATCTACCAATTGGAGGGCCACGGCGAAGGCGAACTGCCGTCCACCTTCGCCGATCAGTTGGAAAAGGACAATATGACCGTGGAAACGCTGTCGCTGCTCAACGTGGACGAGATTCCCGAGGACGCCGCCTGCCTTATGATTTACGCCCCCCAGAGCGACATTTCCGAGGAAGAACAGGAGATCCTCGCGAACTACCTCTCCCAGGGCGGCAAAGTGCTGGTCATCGCCGGCCCCACCAATGACGCCACGCTGGATCATCTCAACGGCTTGCTGGCCGCCTATGGCGTCACTGTCCACGACGGCGTAGTTGTGGAGGGTGACCGGGCTCACTACTTGCTCCAGACGCCTCTGGCGCTGATTCCCGACCTCAACGATAACGCCATCACCAATTCTCTGATCGAAGATCACTACTACCCTATACTCACGCTGGCCCAGGGCTTGACCGTGGAAGAAGGCGCCAGCGGCGTCACAACACTGCTCACCACCTCTGATTCCGCCTATGCCAAGGCTGAGGGTCTGTCCGTCACCGACTTCACCCAGAAAGAGGACGATCTCACTGGCCCCTTTGTCTTAGCTGTATCCGTGGAGGATATCAGCGGCGGTCAACTGGTGTGGTTCTCCTCAGGCACGTTCCTGGAAGATGCCTACAACGCCTATTCCTCCGGTGCCAACGTAAATTTGGCCATGAACGCCCTGGCCTCCCTCGTCGGTGAAGGTGAGGCCATGGCCATCCGCAGCAAATCCCTGGACTACAGCTATCTCACCATCAGCCAGTCCACAGCGTCGCTACTCAAGACGGTGATGATCGGCCTGTTCCCCCTGGCCTATCTCGCCATCGGTATCGTCGTGGTTGTGGGAAGGAGGAAGAAAAAACATGAAGCGGTATAAGCGCATTCTCATTCTGCTGGGGGTTCTTTTGGTGGCCTGCGCCATCACCTTCGGCGTCAGCCGTTACCAGGAAACCATGGAGCAAATCGCTGCCAGCGGCGAAACCGTGCTGGAAATCCCCACCGACACCGTCACTGCCCTCTCCTGGAGCATCGACGATACCTCGCTCTCCTTCCACCTGGACGGTGTCTGGCTGTATGACGACGACGAGGCCTTCCCGGTAAATCAGGAAAAAATCACCGAACTGCTCGAGACATTTTCCGCCTTCACCGCCGCGTTCACCATCGATGATGTAGAGGACTTCAACCAGTACGGCCTGGAGGAACCCAGCGGCACCATCCACATCGACACCGCAGACGCCTCCTATGAAATCAACCTGGGCGCCTATAGCACTCTGGATGCCCAGCGTTACGTGTCCATCGGTGACGGCCGCGTCTATCTGGCATCCCACGACCCCCTGGAGGACTTCGATCTTCAGCTCTCCGACCTCATTGCCCATGACGAGCTGCCGGATCTTCAACAAGTGACTGCGCTCACCTTCTCCGGTCTGGAAAACTACGAAATCACCTACGAAGCCGCTAATGACCGCGCCTACAGCGAAGATGACTGCTACTTCACCGATCTGGACGGCGAGATGCTGCCCCTGGACACCGATCTGGTGGAGAGCTATCTCAGCGCTCTTTCATCCATGACGCTCTCGGAATATGTGAGCTACAATGTCTCCGACGCTGAGCTCACCTCCTTTGGGTTGGATGATCCGGTGCTCACAGTAACCGCTGCGTATGCGCTGGATGAGGACAGTGCGAATGAGACACAGACCGTGACCATCGCCCTGGGCCGTGACCCGACGCAGTTGGCAGCCGAGGCTCAGGCAGAAGAGGACGAGGCAACCGCCGACAGCGCCGACGAGGCGGAAGAGGAAGAATTTCTGGTCTACGCCCGGGTGAATGATTCCCAGATCGTTTATCAGATCAGTGAGAGCGACTATCTGGCTCTGGTCGATGCCTCGGTAGACGCTCTTCGCCACCAAGAGATGTTCCCCTTCTCCATGGAGGAGGTCTCGGCGCTCACCATTACCCTGGAGGGGACGGAATACACCCTCACCGCAGGAGAGACGGAGGACGC
>CALXCW010000213.1 GCA_944386905.1 uncultured Oscillospiraceae bacterium | reverse complement strand
CCGCAGACGCGGCGGCCGGTCATCCGGCTCTCAATCACTTCGTCGAGAATTTCAATGGAGACCACGGCGTCGAAGTGGATACCGCGTTCTTCCAGGGCAGCCGCCTGGGGGATCGTGCGGGGCATGCCGTCGAGGATGTAGCCCTTCGCACAGTCCGCCTGGGCCAGCCGCTCGCTGACGATGCCGATGATGACATCGTCAGGAACAAGCTGTCCGTTGTCCATATAAGCCTTGGCCTTGAGGCCGGTCTCCGTCTGGTTTTTGATGGCCTCGCGGAGAATATTGCCGGTGGAGATGGTGGGGATGCCCAGCTTCTTGCTGAGGATTTCCGCCTGGGTACCCTTGCCGGCGCCGGGGGCGCCCAACAGAATCAGCTTCATGTCTCTTCCTCCTTACTCCAGGAAGCCCTTGTAATGCCGCATGAGCATCTGGGCCTCCAGAGCCTTGGTGGTCTCCAGAGCGACGCCGACCACGATGATGACGGAAGTACCGCCGATGGCCAGCTGATTGTTGGCGATGATGGCGCCCAGCACCACGGGCAGCAGCGCCACAAAGGCCAGATAGATCGCGCCGAAGAGGGTGATCTTGTTGATGACCTTGCCGATGAAGTCGGAAGTGGGCTTGCCGGGCCGGAAGCCGGGGATAAAGCCGCCGTTCTTCTTCATGTTGTTGGCGATCTCAATGGGATTGAACTGCACCATCGCATAGAAGTAGCTGAAGAAGATGATGAGCAGGAAATAGAACACGCAGTAGATCACGCTCTTGCTGGAGAATACGTAGGTGTTCATCCAGCCCCAGAAGCCCGTCTCGCTGATGCCCACGAAGGCCACAATGGTGGCGGGGAGGGAGACAATGGACTGGGCGAAAATGACAGGCAGCACGCCGGACATATTCACCTTGATGGGCAGGAACGTGCTCTGGCCGCCGTACATCTTCCGGCCAACCATGCGCTTGGCATACTGCACGGGAATGCGGCGCTCGGAGTTGGTGATAAACACAATGACCAGCACCAAAAGCGCAATACCCACCAGCAGCAGCAGCGCCAGATACCAGGCAAGCGTACCCTTGGCCAGACCGGACACCAGAGCGCCCACCTGGCTGGGAATACGGGAGATGATACCGGCAAAGAGGATCATGGAGATACCATTGCCGATGCCGAACTGGTCAATCTGCTCGCCCAGCCACATGACCAGGCAGGCGCCGCCGGTAAAGCTCATCACAATCACCAGCGCATAGAGGAAGCCGGTGTTGGTGAGAATGCCGTTGTAATTGTTCTTGAGCATCATATAGTAGGCCCAGCCCATGAGCAGGGCAAGAGCCAGGGTGGAGTAGCGGGTGATGCGCTCGAGCTTCTTCTTGCCCTCTTCGCCGCCCTCCTTCTGCAGCCGCTCCAGATAGGGAATGGCAATGCAGAGGAGCTGAATGATAATCGAGGCGTTGATATAGGGCTGGATACCCAGGGCAAATACCGTGGCCTGGGAGAAGGCCGAGCCGGACATGGCGTTGTACAGGCCGAGGATCGTGCCGGAGAGTTCCGCGTTGAAATACTGGGTGAGCATATCCACGTTCACATAGGGAACGGGGATGGCGGCGCCCAGGCGGAAGATCAGCAGGATGAAGAAGGTAAAGATAATCTTCTTACGAAGGTCTGCAATTTTCCAGGCGTTGCGAATCGTGGCAAACACTTACACCACCTCGGCCTTTCCACCTGCCTGTTCGATCTTTTCCTTGGCAGAGTCAGAGAAACGAGCAGCCTTCACGGTGACCTTCGCGGTGAGAGTGCCGTTGCCCAGTACCTTCAGGCCATAGGGGCAGGCATGGAGAATGCCGGCGTTGATGAGGGCCTCGGCGTCCACCACGGAGCCGTCGGCGAAACGATTGAGCACCGCGACGTTCACAGCGGTGAGGGGCTTGGCGAAAATGTTGTTAAAGCCGCGCTTGGGGATCCGGCGCACCAGAGGCATCTGGCCGCCTTCAAAGCCCACACGTACCTTGCCGCCGCTGCGGGCCTTCTGACCCTTGTGGCCCCGGCCGGCAGTCTTGCCGTTGCCGGTGCCGGCGCCGCGGCCCTTCCGCTTTCCCACATGGGTCGAGCCCATGACAGGAGCAAGTTCGTTCAGATTCATGGTACTTGCCTCCTTATGCTTCCTCAGTGACCTGCAGGAGATAGCCGATCTGGGCGATCTTGCCGCGGGTCTGGGTATTGTCAGGCTGTACAACTTCCTGACCGATCTTGCGCAGGCCAAGGGAGTTGGCCGTGGCGATGTGCTTGTCAAGACGGCCGTTGAGGCTCTTGACCAGTTTGATCTTCAAATTAGCCATGGTGAGATCCTCCTTAACCGACGATTTCTTCCACACGCTTGCCCCGGATGCGGGCCACTTCTTCGGGGCCGCGGAGGGACATCAGGCCCTGCATGCAGGCCTTGACCACGTTCTGGGGGTTGTTGGATCTAAGGCACTTGGAACGGATGTTGGAGATACCCACAGCCTCCATCACAGCACGCACAGCGCCGCCGGCGATGATACCGGTGCCTTCCGGGGCGGGCTTGAGGAGCACGGTGCCGGCGCCGAAGATGCCGGTGACCTCGTGGGGGATGGTGGTGCCGTCCAGGGTGATCTTCACCATGTTCTTCTTGGCATCGGCGATGCCCTTGAGGATGGCTTCGGAAACTTCCGCAGCCTTGCCCAGGCCGTAGCCGACGGTACCCTTGCCATCGCCGACAACAACCAGCGCGCTGAACTTCATCACGCGGCCGCCCTTGACGGTCTTGGCAACACGGTTGAGGTACACAACCTTTTC
>CALXCW010000212.1 GCA_944386905.1 uncultured Oscillospiraceae bacterium | reverse complement strand
GCTAATTGCGCTCCACAACTAAAACAAAATTTCGCACTATCTGGATTCTTAGTTCCACATTCCTGACAAAACATTCCCTCTCCTCCTTTTTATCTATAGCTATATTTTATATATTTACAAATCATTATAACGCAGCTATAAAAATATTACAATCAGAACAATATCTTTTATGAAGGACTGATTGAACTATGAAAACCATTGATTTTGCACAAATAGGGAAAAAATTGAAAGACATTCGTATCTCTAAGAATCTCACACAGGAATATATTGCCAATATAGCCGATGTAAATGTCAGCCATATCAGCAATATAGAAAATAACCGTGTTAAAATCTCTCTTCCAACTTTAGTCCATGTATGCAATGCTCTCGGAGTAACTGTTGATTATATCCTTCTTGAAGAATACGATCATCCGACCTCTGTGCTTGAAACAGAAATTCTGCATGAAGTACATTTATGTACTCCTGAAACCCAGGAACAGATTCTTAAAATTATCAAGGCTCTTCAATAATTACTCAATCCTCTGCATAGCATTCGCCCATTATCCTTACCGCATATTTGAAGCCGCTAATAAACCCTGCTTTTTCTGCTATGGATGATATTTCATACATCTGATCCCTGTACTGTTCAAATTCCTGCCATTCGAGTTCCTGCTTTTTCTCTCTGAGCGTGTCCTGAATCTTCTCCTGTACACTTATACTGAGATTGTCTTTTCCATTCATCTCCTGAATATAACTGTCATAGATTGCCTGAATTTTGGTATACATACATCTGTTGCGGAACTTACATATGTTCCGATTCTCCTTTCTTCAAATACTCACTCAGCAGATAATCCTCTGCTGAGTCATAAATCCAGTCTTCCTCACTGATACAAAGATAACCTTCTTTTTCTACTTCTGATAATTTATCACGCATCAGTAAAGAACCCCAGAAATTCACCAGAATCCTTCTTGCTATTTCACAGGGGATGCCCTGACACTCGTCATCATGTCTTACCTCATACAAATACCATCCGTCCGGTACTGTATCTCGTTTTATTCTTTCATTGGTAAACAGTGCTTGATATCCTAACACTATTACCTTTTCATAATATAATCCATCTCCTGAATATCTCATGTTTTGCAAGCCTCCATAAAAAGAAGTGGTAAGACCTCATAGCCTTACCACCATCAAATAATCACTTTTCATAAAACCACTTTACCATATCATCCAACCTGTGAAAGCTCATCTGGTTCAATACAGTATAAAAATCAAGTTCACCTTTTCTTACGGCGCTGATCACCTTAAGTATTCTCTGATCTTCCGGTAATTCATCATCCGTGCACTTTGAGAGTTCAAGAACCGGAGTATCGTCTGAAATTTCAAAACACTTCTCTTTTGCATAATATGTATCCAATGACACATACATTGATATCCCATATCTATTCTTCGGCTCCTCCCAGTCACACGGGAACACCCCGTAATACGTCTCGTGATATGGTGACTCACACTTTACTATGTCTCCCGCTTTAAATGGCAGCGGAATATAACAATAATAAGCGCCTATGCCGCTCACAGGAAAGGTATCATCATAATATTTTCTGTATGCATCAATCAGTCTCATATCTGTATCGAACAGATAATGTCTTTGATCGTATCCATAGCTTGCGTTGCCTGCGTCTACCGTGATCCTGATAATCTCTCCTAAGGTTTGTACATCTTTCAGATCCATATCATCAAGGTACTCTTTTTTAGCAAGTTCAAGACTTTCATATGCTTTGGCATAATTAGAAAAAAATCTTGGGTTTCCATCATCACTTGATAAATACTCAACCTCGCTTAATCTGGAAATATAGACAGCTTCTCTGTTGTCATAACGTCTTCCCAGTGCTTCTTTCCACTCATCAAGTTCCTTCACAGCAACTTCTCTAAAAGATATTCTTTTATCCGTCCCGGCCACACAAGGGAAATCCCAGTCCAGATGATCAAGGAGCAGACGTTCCATAGCCTTTATCTTATTCTCTATCGGCTGTTTCTGAGAACGTGCGATCAAGATTGCTTTCTGTGTTGGCGAAAAGAAAGTATTCTTATTATGCTCCCTGATATCTTCTGAATCTATAAAGTCAAGTATATTAAATTTCTTCATTTTCTTGAGTCCTCCCTTACTTATCTGTCGTCTGGTTACTTTATTGTTAATGATCTTTTCCTTATTAATCACGATTGAACACTTTTAGTCACTGTATACTTTTTTATATCTATGCGGCATTCAACACATAATTAAAAAAGCAAGTTTTTAAGGAGGCAATGATGATGTATCCAGATACTGATAATGATCTTGTAAGCATAGAAGAGCTTTGTCAACGCCTGATGATCGGGAAAAATATGGCTTACCACCTGTTAAAGACAAACGAGATAGCTGCCTTCCGCATTGGGCGTTCATGGAAAATACCTCTAAAATCTGTAAATGATTATATAGCCGCCAACAGCTACAACAAAAAAATACCGGGTTGAGCTACATCAGTCCGGTACATTTTTGTATTTTCCCTATTCTTTAATGGCGGTTTAAGCGGTTTTATGGTTTATATAATCTTCAATCATCTTAGATAACTCTGTAAAGAACTATATTCAGGCAATCTTTACACCTTCTCTCTCGACATTCTGATAGAATACAGATACAGGAATATATTTCTGATAGAGATCATAATTCTGAACTACTGGTGCTATTACAACATCATAATCCAAATCAAGCTTATCTGATACATCCAAGATTCGTTTTCTTTCTGAGCTGATGCTTTC
>CALXCW010000211.1 GCA_944386905.1 uncultured Oscillospiraceae bacterium | reverse complement strand
CTCAGCGCCGTGGGCGCCGACTGCAAGACCCTGGTGGTCACCGCTGAGAACGATCAGATCGTGGTCAAGAGCGCCCGCAACATTCCCGGCGTGCTGGTGACCTTCGCCAACCTGATCAATGTCTATGACATTCTCAACGCCAAGAAGCTGGTCGTCGACCAGGCTGCCCTGGCCAAGATTGAGGAGGTATTCGCATAATGAAGAGCGCTTACGATATCATTCTCAAGCCCGTTATCACCGAGCAGTCCATGGAGGCCACCGAAGAGAAGAAGTACGTCTTTAAGGTCGCCCCGGACGCCAACAAGAGCGAGATCAAAAAGGCAGTGGAGGAGATCTTCGGCGTCAAGGTCGAGAAGGTCAACACCCTGCGCATGGAAGGCAAGATGAAGCGCCAGGGCGCCGCTCCTGCGGGCCGCCGGGCCAGCTGGAAGAAGGCCATGGTCAAGCTGACCGCCGATTCCAAGACCATCGAGTTCTTCGAAGGCATGGTCTAATTCAATCTCAGAATAGGAGTGTAACGCAATATGGCGATCAAATCTTTTAAGCCGTATACCCCGTCGAGAAGAAACATGACCGTTTCCGCCTTCGACGGAGTGGATAAGAAAGCCAAGCCCGTTCGCAGCCTGCTGGACACCGTGAAGAAGAACTCCGGCCGCAACAGCTACGGCAGAATCACCGTCCGCCATCGCGGCGGCGGCAACAAGCGCAAGTACCGCATCATCGACTTCAAGCGCGACAAGTTCGAGATGCCCGCCACCGTGCAGCGCATCGAGTACGATCCCAACCGCTCTGCCTTTATCGCCCTGGTGAAGTATGAGGACGGCGAGCTCCGCTACATCCTCGCGCCCGTGGGCCTCAAGGCCGGCGACGTCATCGTCTCCTCCGCCGCGGCCGACATCAAGCCCGGCAACTGCCTGCCCATTGCCAACATCCCCGTGGGTACCGTGATCCACAACATCGAGCTCAACCCCGGCCGCGGCGCCCAGCTGGTGCGCTCCGCCGGCGCTGCCGCCCAGCTGATGGCCAAGGAAGGCGATCTGGCTCAGGTGCGTCTGCCCAGCGGCGAGGTTCGCTATATCCGCACCAACTGCATGGCCGTCATCGGCCAGGTGGGCAACCTCGATCATGAGAATGTCCACATCGGCAAGGCCGGCCGCAAGCGTCACATGGGCATCCGCCCCACCGTGCGCGGCTCTGTTATGAACCCCAATGACCACCCCCACGGCGGCGGCGAGGGCAAGAGCCCTGTGGGCCGTCCCGGCCCTGTCACTCCTTGGGGCAAGCCGGCCATGGGCCTCAAGACCCGCAAGACGAAGAACCCCACCAATAAGTTCATCGTCAAGCGCCGCAACAGCAAGTAAGGAGGATTAGACATGAGCAGAAGCATTAAGAAAGGCCCCTTCGCCGCGCCGGAGCTTCTCAAGCGCGTTGAAGAGCTCAACAATAAGAACGAAAAGAAAGTTCTGAAAACCTGGTCCAGAGCTTCCACCATTTTCCCCTCCTTCGTCGGCCACACCATCGCGGTGCACGACGGCCGCCGGCATGTGCCGGTCTATGTGACCGAGGATATGGTCGGCCACAAGCTCGGCGAGTTCGTTCCCACCAGAACCTTCAGAGGTCACTCCGGCAGCAAGACCTCCAACGCGAAATAAGGAGGAAGCAAGATAATGGAAGCGAAAGCTCATCTGAAATACCTGCGCGTTTCTCCCCGTAAGGTGAAGATCCTGTGCGACCTCATCCGCGGCAAGGACGTCAAGACCGCGTCTGCCTATCTGATGCAGACTCCCAAGGCCGCTTCCGAGCCCGTGCTCAAGCTCCTGAGAAGCGCCGTCGCCAACGCAGAGAACAACAATTCCATGGATGTTGAAAAACTCTATGTTTCCACTGCCGTTGCCAACCCCGGCCCTGTTCTCAAGCGCGGCATGCCCAGAGCCCAGGGCAGATACAATCGTATTCTGAAGAGAACCACTCACATCACCATCGGTGTGAGCGAGAAGGCGTAAGCAGGAGGTAACTATGGGACAGAAAGTTAATCCCCATGGATTGCGCGTCGGCGTGATCAAAGATTGGGACTCTCGTTGGTATGCCCGTAACGACAAAGTCGGTGACCTGATCGTCGAGGACTATAACATCCGTAAGTACCTCAAGTCCACCCTCTATGCCGCCGGCATCGCCAAGATCGAAATTGAAAGAGACAATGCCAAGGTCAAAATCAACATCCACTGCTCCCGCCCCGGCGTCGTCATCGGCAAGGGCGGCCAGGAGATCGAGAAGCTCCGCCAGCTGGTCGAGGCCAAGCTGGGCAAGACCGTGGCGCTGAACATCGTCGAGATCCGCAGCCCTGACCTCAACGCGCAGCTGGTGGCCGAGAACATCGCCGCCCAGCTGGAGAAGCGTATCAGCTTCCGCCGCGCCATGAAGCAGGCCATGCAGCGTGCCACCCGCCTGGGTGCCAAGGGCATCAAGGTCTCCTGCGGCGGCCGTCTGGGCGGCGCTGAAATCGCCCGCAGCGAGTCCTATCACGAGGGCACCATTCCCCTGCAGACCCTCCGGGCCGACATCGACTACGGCTTCGCCGAGGCTGCCACCACCTACGGCCGCATCGGCGTGAA
>CALXCW010000210.1 GCA_944386905.1 uncultured Oscillospiraceae bacterium | reverse complement strand
GGGGCGGCAATACTTATGTCAATCTATTTTCACCTGTCCGGCCCGGTGGATGGCCGGGTTTTTTCTGCTTTGATACGGAATTGTAATAAAAATGTCACAGAAATGACGGGAAATTGGTACAATTTTCCCCTACCCTATCCTTTGTCAAAATCCGTCGAAAAAAAACTTGCTTTTCTTTCTCCGGTCTGATAGATTATAAGCACCGAAATTATGTAAATGACAAGTTTGGAGTTTTGCCGCCGTGGTCTTTTCCTCTCTGATTTTTCTCTTCCTCTTCCTCCCGGCCTGCCTGCTTTGCTACTTCCTGGTGCCGGGTCTCCGGGCTAAAAACGCCGTGCTTTTGGCCTTCAGCATCGTCTTTTACGCCTGGGGCGAACCCTTTTACGTCCTGCTGCTGCTGGCCAACGCCGCCATGAACTACGCCGCGGGTCTGCTGATGGGCCGCTGCCGGCAAAGGGGGAAGTCCTTAAAGCCGGTTTTGGTGGGCGCGGTGGTGCTGAACCTCCTGGCTTTGGGCGTCTTTAAGTACGCCGGGCTCTTTGTCTCCACCTTCAACGACCTCACGGCCCTGTCTCTGCCGGTGCCGCAGATCGCCCTGCCCATCGGCATCTCCTTCTACACCTTCCAGGCCATGAGCTATGTGGTGGACGTCTACCGCGACCAGGTGGGCGTGCAGCGCTCCTATGGGAAGTTCTTGCTCTATATTTCCCTCTTCCCCCAGCTCATCGCCGGGCCCATCGTCCGCTACAGCGATATCGAGGTGCAGCTCCACGACCGCCACGCCTCCGGCGAGGATATGTTCTACGGCCTTCTTCGCTTCGCCACCGGCCTGGGAAAGAAAATCCTCATCGCCGACCGCTGCTACTCCGTCGCCACCCAGCTGCTCGACGGCTCCTTCACCACCGCCACCACCGTGGGCACCTGGCTGGGCATCCTCATGTTCACCTTCCAGATCTACTTCGACTTCTCCGGCTATTCCGACATGGCCATCGGCCTGGGGCGGATTTTCGGCTTCAAATACCAGGAGAACTTCAACCTGCCCTATACCGCCAAGTCCATCACCGACTTCTGGCGCCGCTGGCACATCTCCCTGTCCAGCTTCTTCCGCGACTACGTCTACATCCCCCTGGGCGGCAACCGCCGCCACCGCTGGCTGAGCCTTCTCATCACTTGGGCCCTCACGGGCCTGTGGCACGGCGCCAGCTGGAACTTCCTCCTCTGGGGCCTCTATTTCTACGTCCTTCTGATGATCGAGCGGCCCCTGCTCAAAAAACTCCGGCGCTGGCCCGCCGCCCTGCGCTGCCTGCTCACCATGTTCCTGGTGGTCATCGGCTGGACGATCTTCTACTTCACCGATTTCTCCCGGCTCCTCCAGGCCATGGGCGCCATGTTCGGCTTCGCCGGGGGCGGCCTCCTCAGCGGCCAGGTGCGCATCCTCCTTTTGAACAACCTGCCCCTGCTGCTGCTCTGCGTGCTGGGCGCCTCTTCCCTGCCGCGGCTCCTGGGCGGCGCCTTCGGCATCCTCTGCGCCCAGCCCGGCGCCGCGCCCAAGCTGCGCCAGCGGACGTATGTGGTGGTGAGCTACGTTTTCTGCGTGGCCCTGATCGCCCTGTCCACCGTGTCGCTGGTGGGCAGCGGCTTCAGCGCGTTCCTCTATTACCGATTCTAGCGGGAGGTCTTGCCCTTTGAAAAAACTCTATGCCGTGCTCCTGTCGCTGCTGCTGGTGGCGGTGGCGGCGGTGGGCGTCTATTCCCTGGTGGACGTGGACGCCACCGAGTCGAAAATCGAAAACCGTGCCCTGGCCAAAAAGCCCGCCTTTACCCTGGCGGGGCTCCTGGACGGCAGCTATATCTCCCAGCTGGAAACCTACTACGCCGACACCTTCCCCGGCCGTGACGCCCTGCTCTCGGCCAACAAGCAGCTCAACGGCTTTTACCACTTCTCCGGCGGCAAGGACAACAACATGCTGGTGCTGGACTTCAACGCCGACGTGGAGCAGGGCGGCCAGGCCCTGAACCCCGACCACGCCGAGTCCCCCGACGACGCCCAGAGCGTGGGCGGCCAGGTGGACGAAATCCCCGACGACACGCCCGACGAGACCCCCGATGATACCCCGGACGAGACGCCCGACGAGACCGAGGAGGACGACAAGACCAACGTCCCCGTGAACGAGGGCCCCACCCCGGTGAACCCCGAGGGCGGCAACTACACCTCCGCCGGCAGCGTCATCCTCATCGGCGACAACGCCATGGACATCCCCACGGCCACCAACGAGATCATCGAGAGCTACGCCCAGGCGGTGAACAACCTCAGCGCCGCCCTGCCCGGCGTGCGCACCATCTCCCTGGTGACGCCCAACTCCGGCCAGTTCTACTCCTACGAGGAGTTCCACACCGGGCTCCACGACCAGGAGGCCATGATCGATCTGTGCTATGAGAACATGGACGAGAGCATCGTCACCGTCAACGCCTACGACGCCCTGGCGGCCCACACCGACGAGTACCTCTTCTTCCGCACCGACCACCACTGGACGCAGCTGGGCGCCTACTACGCCTACACGGCCTTCTGCGA
>CALXCW010000209.1 GCA_944386905.1 uncultured Oscillospiraceae bacterium | reverse complement strand
TCGAGGCGCAGGCCGCGAAGCTCAGCACCAGCACCAGAGCCAGCACGAGCGCAAGAATTTTCTTCATGGTAATCCTCTTTTCTTTTATTTTCGATGGCTATAAAGTAACACTCCCCCGGAGAAAAGTCAAGACACGACTGCATATTCATGCACTCATGCTCGGAATTTTATGAATATTCCACAGGAACCGCCAGAAGCGTTTCGCTTTTCTTATTCAATTATTGATTTTGGGGAATGCTAAAATCTCAGTTGACAAATAGAAAAAATCTGCTATAATAAAAACAAGAATTATTACTGAAATCGAAAGGAGCACATAAACTATGGAACTCAAAGGCAGCAAGACCGAAAAAAATCTGATGGCGGCGTTTTCCGGGGAGTCTGAGGCCCGGAACAAGTACACCTACTACGCCTCCCGTGCCAAAAAGGACGGCTATGAGCAGATTGCCGCCCTCTTCCAGGAGACGGCGGATAACGAGAAGGAGCATGCCAAGCTCTGGTTTAAGCTCCTAAAGGGCGGTGCGGTGCCGGACACCATGGCCAATCTGGTGGACGCCGCCGCCGGCGAGCACTACGAGTGGACGGACATGTATGCCACCTTTGCCAAGGAGGCGCGGGAGGAGGGCTTCGATACCATCGCGGCGCTCTTCGAGGGCGTGGCCGCCATTGAGAAGGAACACGAGGCGCGCTATCTCAAACTCCTGGCCAATGTGAAGGACAAGCTGGTGTTCTCCAAGGAGGGTGACGCCATCTGGAAGTGCCGCAACTGCGGCCACATCGTCATCGGCAAGGAAGCTCCTCAGGTCTGCCCCGTCTGCGCCCATCCCCAGGCGTACTTCGAGATCAAGGCTGAAAATTATTGAGTTTTTACGAAACATCCCCGGCTTCGCCAAGCGAAGCCGGGGATATTGCATGCACCTGTAAGCCACCCCCTAGGTGGCCCAGGGGGAAACCGTTGGGTCGCCCGCGCCATATCAGCCCAGGATTCCCAGATGCTCCAGAAGGATCTTGATGCCCAGCAGCACCAGGATCGCGCCGCCGACAAACTCCGCCTTGGATTTGTACTTTGCGCCAAAGACATTGCCCACTTTGACGCCCAGGGCCGAGAGCAAAAACGTCGTCACGCCGATAAAGCTCACCGCCGGGCCAATGGCCACGTCGGGCAGCAGGGCAAAGGTGATCCCCACCGCCAAGGCATCGATGCTGGTAGCCACGGCCATGGGCGCCATGACCTTCGGTGAGAGGGAGCCGTTGGCGCTCTGCGTCTCGCAGGCAAACGACTCGCGAATCATATTGCCGCCGATGAGCGCCAGAAGCACAAAGGCCACCCAGTGATCCACCGCGGTGATGTACTTTTGAAAGGCAGCGCCGAGGAAAAAGCCCAACAGGGGCATCAGCGCCTGAAAGCCGCCAAACCACAGGCCTACCACCAGCATATGCCGCGGCTTGAGCCGCTCAGTGGCCAGGCCCTTACAGATGGACACGGCAAAGGCGTCCATGGAAAGGCCCAGCGCCAGGAAGAAAAGCTCCAGTAATCCCATAGTCCCTCCGCAAAAAAATGCCAGGCACCTTGGCCTGACCTGAGATTATTTTTATCTTATCACAGCTTCCGGGGAAAAGCAAGGCGTTTCCCAAGCGGAAGGCAGGTGGTGAAATCGGAATATTACACAATAATATATGAGCTATTTTGTAAATATTGAATATTTTGGGCGTTGTCATTCCCGCCGCTTTGGAGTATACTAGGACAATCTTCGAGAATGGTTGTGATAGACATGTCTACTCTGCTCTCTGTCTCCGTCGCCATGCTGGCAGGTCTGTTGATGACGCGGCTCGCCAAGCGCTTCAAGCTTCCTGCGGTCACCGCCTATCTGGTCGCCGGTGTGCTCATCGGGCCCTACTGCCTGGGTGCGCTGCACATCGACGGCGTCGGCTTTACTTCCAGCGAAGCCGTGGGGAATCTCTCGCTGGTGTCGGAGGTGGCCCTGGGTTTCATCGCCTTCTCCATCGGCAACGAATTCCGCCTGACCGATCTCAAGGCCACGGGACGTCAAACCGCCATTATCGGCGTGGTACAGGCGCTCTTCGCCACGCTTTTGGTGGATCTCTCTCTGCTGGCGGTACACCTCATCGCCCCCGACCGCCTCAGCGTCTCCCAGGCCATCACCCTTGGCGCCATCGCCACGGCCACGGCGCCGGCGGCTACGCTGATGGTGGTGCGGCAGTACAAGGCCAAAGGCCCCCTCACCGATTTGCTTTTGCCCATTGTTGCCCTGGACGATGCGGTGGGATTGGTGGTTTTTGCGGTGAGCTTCGGCATTGCCCGGACGCTCCACAGCGGTGTGGTGGATCTGGTGTCCATCCTGGTCAATCCCCTGGTGGAGATTGTTGCCTCTCTGACCCTCGGCGCGGTGCTGGGCTGCCTGCTCACCCATCTGGAAAAGCTCTTCAACTCCAACACCAACCGTCTCAACCTCACCATCGCCTTCGTGTTCCTTACCGCCTCTCTTGCCATGCTGGAATTTCAAGTCGGCCCGGTCACCGTTGGCTTCTCGTCTCTGCTGGTGTGCATGATGCTGGGCAC
>CALXCW010000208.1 GCA_944386905.1 uncultured Oscillospiraceae bacterium | reverse complement strand
ATGGATCAATTCCAGAGTGATCGGGAGCTGGTACGCTATGAGGAAACCGGCGCCAGCGTCAACTGGTGAGAATTTTTCATCCGCCTTTGAGCGGAGATGGGAGGAAATAATGAAACAACATGAAATTCTTCTGAGAAGCCAGCAGAAACCGGAGAACTGCTGGGCGGTGGAGGACATCTACCCCACGGAAGAGGCCTGGAGCCAGGCGCTGGCCGAGAGCGCTTCCTTTCCGGCAGAGCTGGCGGCCTATCAGGGACGGCTGAGCGAATCGGCGCAGACGCTGCTGGCCTATCTCACTCGTATGGAGGAAATCGGCCACCAGGCTGACCGCCTCTTCGTCTATACCATGCTGCGATCCGATGAGGACACGGCCCACTCGGGCCACCAGGCCATGAAGGGCAAGTGCTTCAGCTTCCTGGTGGAGCTCAGCAGTGCCATGGCCTTTGAAGGCCCTGAGCTTGTGGCGATCTCTGACGAGATGTTGGATGCCTTCTACGCCCAGGAGCCTGGTCTGGAGAAATACCGCCGTTATCTCACCAAGGCGCGGCTGGAAAAGCCCCACATTCTCTCCCAGGCCGAGGAGCAGCTGTTGGCCGGTGCCGCCGAGGTGGGCGCCGCGCCCAGCAGTATCTTCAACACCTTCAATAACGCTGATATGACCTTCCCCGCCGTCACCGACAGCGAGGGCAAAAGCTATCCCCTGACCAACGGCTCTTATATCTCCCTGATGGAGCGCAGCGACCGCACCCTGCGGGAGAACGCCTTCCACAGCTTCTACGGCGTCTATCAGAGCTTTGAAAACACCCTGGCTGCGGCTTACAACGCGGAGGTGCGCAAAAACCTCTTCTTTGCCAAGGCCCGCAAGTATCGTAGCGCTCTGGCCAGCGCCTTAGAGCCGGTGGAGGTGCCCGAGGCGGTGTACCACAATCTGGTGGACACTGTGCGTAAGAACCTGCCCAAGATGCACCGGTATATGGGCCTGCGGAAAAAGGCCATGGGCCTTTCCGAGCTTCACATGTACGACATCTACGCCAATATGCTCCCCGAGGCCGAGGAAGTGGTGCCCTTTGCCCAGGCCAAGGACGAGGTCATCGAGGCCATGGGGGTGCTGGGCGAGGAATACCAGCGCGTCCTGAAGTCCAGCTTTGACCAGCGGTGGATGGACATTTACGAGAACAAGGGCAAGCGCTCCGGCGCCTACTCCTGCGGCTGCGCCGGAGTGCACCCCTTCGTACTCCTCAACCACAAGGAGACCCTGGACAGCGAGTTCACTCTGGCCCACGAGCTGGGACACGCCATGCACTCTTACCTCTCCGATCACAACCAGCCTTCCATCTACAATGAGTATGTGCTCTTCGTGGCCGAGGTGGCCTCCACCTGCAACGAAGCGCTGTTGATGCAGTATCTTCTGGCCCGCACCGACGATCCCAAGAAGCGGGCGGTGCTCATCAACTACTTCCTCGAGCAGTTCCGTACCACCCTCTATCGCCAGACTATGCTCGCCGAGTTTGAGCTCAAGGCCCATGAGCTTGCTGCGGCGGGCGAGACCCTCACGGCGGAGAACCTCAAGGAGATGTATCTCCAGCTCAACCGCGATTATTATGGCCCCGAGACGGTTGTGGATGAAGAAATTGCCATCGAGTGGGCGAGAATCCCCCACTTCTACCGCCATTTCTACGTCTATCAGTATGCCACCGGCTTCTCCGCGGCCATCGCCCTCTCCACGCGGATTCTCAAAGAGGGCGCACCGGCGGTGGCGGATTATCTCAAGTTCCTCTCCGGCGGATGCTCCACCGACCCCATCTCCCTTTTGAAGATAGCGGGCGTGGACATGAGTACCCCGGCTCCGGTGGAATCGGCCCTGGATCTCTTCGGCTCGCTTATCGATGAGCTGGAAGGGCTCCTGGCCCAGTGAGGCGGCGCCATGGTGACGCTACAGCAGCGCATCGAAGCGCTTCGTACCGAAAAGGGCCTCACCCGGCCCGCTCTCTCCATCGCCCTGGGGCTGCCGCGCAACGCCGTGGAGAAGTTTGAAACGGGGCGGCAGACGCCCACCAAGGAGCAGCAGGAGAAAATTGCCGATTACTTCGGCGTGTCGCTGTTCTACCTGCGAGGGGAGAGCGACGACCCCACCCGCCAGGAGAGCTGGATGACCGCGGCCCTCTCGGGGGTAACGGAGGACGAGCCGGAGGTGGTGCGCCGCCCCCGGCCCCAGCCCAAAGCGGCGCCGCAGCCTGCCTCCGGCGGCCAGGGGGCGCTGGTGGCCTCCTTCCTCCAAAACAAGGCATTCCAGGATACCGTCCGGGCCATGGTGCTGGAGACCCTCCGCACCCGGGAAGGGCAGGAGCTTCTGGCACAGATCGTCCGCAAGGAGATCAATCGTCAGGAATAGGAGATAAGCATAAACCCGGACGGGGAAATCTCCGCCCGGGTTTATGCTTCTATGTCGATGATCTGCTCCACCGCCAGGCACTTGCCCTGGCCGTCCAGGGTGAAGATGGCGCCGGTGAGCCAACAGGGGCCCGGCGCGGCGGCAAAGCGGGAGGGGAGTTCCCCACGGAACAGTGCGATGGACTGCTCCGGC
>CALXCW010000207.1 GCA_944386905.1 uncultured Oscillospiraceae bacterium | reverse complement strand
TAGAGCACCACGCGCCAGGTGCGGCCGTAGCCCCGCAGCAGGGACATGGCGCCCAGACCGCCCGCGCCGATGGCGCCTGCCATGGCGCCGTAGCTGAGGATGGTGATGGTGGCGGTGGTGAAGCCCGCGATCAGGGAGGGCTTGCACTCGGGGAGCATGACCTTGGTGACGATCTGCCAGGGGGAGCAGCCCATGGCCTGGGCGGCCTCGAGGACGCCGTGATCCATTTCCCGCAGGGAGCTCTCCACCACCCGGGCCACAAAGGGCGCGGCGGCCATGGTCAGAGAGACGATACAGGCGGTGGTGCCGATGGAGGTGCCGACGATCAGCCGAGCCAGGGGCTGGCACACCACCATTAAGATGGTAAAGGGCACCGACCGCAGCAGATTCACGATGATGTTCAGCGCCCGCATCAACCCCCGGGGTAGGGGCCGGATGCCGCCCGCCTCGCCGGTGACCAGGATGATGCCCAAAGGCAGGCCGATGAGGTAGGCAAAGAACGTGGAGAAGACCGTCAGATAGATGGTCTCCAAGATGGCAAAGGGGATGGTACCGGGGGCCAGCAGATAGGCCACCTCATCGGCGGCAGTGTTGACGCCCCAGCCCTCCAATAAGCTAATCAGCGCTTCCTGCATGGTAATCGCGTACCTCCTCCATGGTGATGTCTTTCTGTGCCGCAATGTAGTTCACGGCCCGCTGGGCCTGCTCGGGATCTTCCGGCAGCCCCAGGAGCATGGTGCCAAAGGCCTTGCCATCAATGTTTCGGGTGTCGGCGCCGAGGATGTTCACCAGGACGCCGCACTCCATGGCTAGGGACGCGATCAGAGGCTGGTAGGCGGTGCCGCCGTTGAAGGCCACGCGGATGACGCGGCCATCGGGCAGCAGTTCCAGCGGGACGCCGTCGGGGTAGACCAGCCGCCGTCCGGCCTCGGACTTGGGGCGGGAAAAGACCTCCTCCACGGTGCCGCGCTCCACCAGATGGCCGTGGTCGAGGATGGCCACGTGGGTGCAGATCTCCTCGATGACCTTCATATCGTGGGTGATGATGACCACGGTGATGCCCAGCCGGTGGTTGATGTCTTGGATCAGCCGGAGAATGTCCCGGGTGGTCTTGGGATCCAGGGCCGAGGTGGCCTCGTCGCACAGCAGCAGCTTCGGATCCGTGGCCAGAGTCCGGGCGATGGCGATGCGCTGCTTCTGGCCGCCGGAGAGTTGGGCGGGATAGGCGTCGGCCTTGCTCTCCAGATCCACGATTTTGATTAGCTCCCTGGCCCGCCGCTCGGCCTCTTTTTTCGGCGTGCCCACCAGCTCTAGGGGAAAGGTGATGTTCTGCAGGCACGTCCGCTGCATCAAGAGGTTGAAGTGCTGGAAGATCATGCCGATGGACTTGCGCACGGTGCGCAGCTCTTTTTCCGGCAGGGCCGTGAGACACTTGCCGTCCACGGTGATGCTGCCTTCGGTGGGCCGCTCCAAGAGGTTGATGCACCGCACCAGGGTGCTCTTACCGGCGCCGGAGAGGCCGATGATGCCGTAAATCTGGCCCTCTTCCACAGTGAGGTCAATATTTTGAAGGGCTAAAACGGAATCAGCGCCCTCAAAGCGCTTGGTAAGGCCCCGGATCTCAATGATGGGCTGGGACATGAAACCAACTCCTCGCAAAAAATAACGCCCCTGACTGTTCGTCAAGGGCGACAGACGTCGCGTTACCACCTTGCTTCACCGCAGCCTCACGGCCTGCGGCCTTAGGGAGTACCAACATACTCCTGCGCGATCACGGGCGCACCCGTCGCAGACTAAGAAATCCTGTCGCCTGCGCGGCTCCCAGGCCATGTTCGGCGCGCTCTTCCGTGCCCCTTTTCAGCTGCCGGGGCTCTCTGGGACGGTCAAACGGGCGTACTCTCCTGTTCACTGCCTTTGGTGTTCACTTATTGCTGAGTATAGCGCATTTTGTCGTCCCCGTCAACAGGTATTTTTGAAGTTGCCCCAGCAGACAACCGGGGGTTTTGCATAAAAAACAAAAACCATCTTTGTGCAAAGCACAAAAATGGTGAACATTCCAGGGAATATTGGATTGACGACGGAAAAGACATATGCTATAATAATTATCCACCATGCCCAAGAGCAGGTGGAGCCGCTGATTTCCATGGTTAGTTTACCACGGCGCGGCGGAGATTGCAAGATGCAATTTCAAAATTTTCAACAACACCACCGGGTGTGCTAACTACGCGAATTCCAAAGGAAAGGCTGTGATGATCTTACATGGCAATGGTTAAGGACGTCATGTACGGCAAGACCCTGCGTAAGAGCTATGCCAAGCATGATGACGACAGAATTCTCGAGATCCCCAACCTCTTGAAAATTCAGAAGGATTCCTACGAGCGCTTCCTGGCCGAGGGCCTCAACGAGGTTTTCAAAGACGTCGATACGATCACCGACTATACCGGGAACCTGGAACTGAGCTTCCTCGACTACAGCATGAACGAGCCCCCCAAGTATACCGTGGAGGAGTGCAAGGAGCGCGACGCCACCTATGCCAAACCCATCAAGGTGCGGGTGCGCCTGCACAACAAGGAGACCGACGAGATCAAGGAGCAGGAGATCTTCATGGGAGATTTCCC
>CALXCW010000206.1 GCA_944386905.1 uncultured Oscillospiraceae bacterium | reverse complement strand
CGCCGGAAGGGACTCGAACCCCCGACCTACTGGTTCGTAGCCAGTCACTCTATCCAACTGAGCTACCGGCGCATACCTCTCTATCGCGCCTAAGTATAATAACACAGACCATAGAAAAATGCAAGTATAATTTTGACTATTTTTGAAATTGGATCCGCAGTTGCTGTTCACAGCCGCAGGGGGTGGGAGTGCCGGGCGGTGCGAAGAGAGTGAAAAGGTCTGTACAGCGAATTTCCAGAGCGAAGTAGTCTGCATCCGGCGGTTTTGCCCCTGCGTTGACCAAGGGGAGGGAGCCCCGGGCTTTGGCGGCACGAATCAGAGTACGACCCCGTTCATTGCAAGCGAGAATGCGGACGTAGGGAATGGGCCGAGCCAGGTCGCGTTGGGTGAGGCCTAGATAGGCACATAACACCAGCCGCTGAATCCGTGTCAGGGGATAGCGGCGGGATTTGATTTCCCATAGAAGAGCATTGTAGCTTTCTGCAGAAGCGGCGGCGCGTTGCGCCTTGCACCAGAGACCCTCTGAGCCGTGGGCACACTGGGCCCAGTCATCACCGGTCATGGCCCGCAGACGCGCCAGCACGGCTCTTTCACCGTGGCGAAGGTCGTAGATCGCGCCGGCGCCAAGCTTTGCCGCCGCGGCGGAGGGGACATAGTTCTTCCAGCCATTGCCGGGCAGCATGGCTCGCAGCGCGGTGGCAGATGGCTCCTGGGCGTCGGGCGTTGTGGCATGGTAATCACCGCCCCTCGCAATGGCCAGAGGCCGCAGGGAGGCGTTTAGGCTGCGCAGTGCCCGGATATATTCCAGCGCCAAGATATCATTGGGACGGCGAAGGAGTGCGCCCAGTGCGCCGGCTGCCTGCTGGCGGGCAGCGGGATAGGAGAGACCGTGCCCAAGAGCCTGGCGAAGTCTTTCAACGTAAGCTGGCGTTTCCATCATCTGGGCTAAGTCCTCGAAAGGGGCCGCCGCGCCTGTTTCACTGCCAAAGCAGAGATAGTCTACGATCCCTAGGCGGTGGAGTATCTCCACCCCAGTTCTGGCAAAACCCTCTGCGGAGGAAAGTACACCAGTTACCGGAAGCTCCAGCACCAGATCCACGCCGGCAGCTACAGCGGCGGCCGCACGGGTAGACTTGTCCCAGGCTGCTGGCATGCCCCGCTGGACATAGTTACCGCTCATGGCGGAGATGACTGCTGTATCCGCCCCCAGAGCCTCCCGCAGCAGCTGCAGCTGCCGGGCATGCCCCAGATGGAAGGGATTGTATTCACAGATAATTCCGGCAATTTCCATAATCTCACCGCACATGTGGAAAAATTTAAAAATACTCTTGTACAAGCAGGGAATCTATAGTAAAATATCGATTGTATGGTATCACATTTTTTCCGGTTTGGAAACAACGAATTACAGGAGATGGAAAACATGAACGTATTGGTTATCAACGCAGGCAGTTCTTCCCTGAAGTATCAACTGATGTGCCCCGACACTGGCGACGTGTACGCCAAGGGCCTGTGTGAGCGCATTGGTATCGATGGTCGCCTGACCCACAAGGTTCCCGGCCGGGAGAACGTGGTGGCGGATATCGCCATGCCTACCCACGCTGAGGCCATCCAGGCTGTGCTGAATATTCTAGTAGATCCTGTCAACGGTGTGATCAAATCCACCGATGAAATCGATGCCGTGGGCCATCGTGTCCTCCACGGTGGCATGGCTTTTACTGAGAGCTGCCTCATTGACGATGCCTGCATTGCAGCCATTGAGAAGTGCATCCCTCTGGGCCCCCTGCACAACCCTGCCAATCTCATGGGCATCCGCGCTTGCCAGGCTGTTATGCCCAACAAAGCTCAGGTGGCTGTGTTCGATACTGCCTTCCATATGACCATGCCCCCCAAGGCCTATATCTATGCCATCCCCTATGAATACTATGAGAAGGACGACGTCCGCCGTTATGGCTTCCATGGAACGTCACACCGCTATGTCTCCGCCCGTGCGCTGAAGCTGTTGGGGCGTGACAAGAACCCTGAGGGCACCAAGATCATCTGCTGCCACCTGGGTAACGGTTCCAGCCTCTCCGCCGTGAAGGACGGCAAGGTGGTGGATACCACGATGGGCCTTGGCCCTCTCGCCGGTGTTCCCATGGGCACTCGCTGCGGCGATATCGATGCCACGATTCTGGAGTATTTGATGGGCCGCTATGGCTATGACATCAAAGAGATGCTGAACATCCTCAACAAGAAGTCCGGTGTATTGGGTATCTCCGGTGTTTCCTCCGACTTCCGTGATCTTGAGGCTGCTGCTGAGCAGGGGAATGACCGCGCACAGCTGGCCCTGGACAAGTTCATGTACGAGGTCAAGAAGGATATCGGTGCCTATGCCGCTGCTATGGGTGGTGTGGATGCCATCGTATTTACCGCCGGTGTGGGCGAGAATGGCCCCGAACTCCGCGAAGAAGTCGTTTCCGGCCTGGAGTATATGGGTGTGAAGATCGACCATGAGAAGAACCAGACCCGCGGCAAAGAAGTGGATGTCTCTTCCGATGATTCCAAGGTTCGTATCTTTGTCATCCCCACCAACGAAGAGCTGATGATTGCCCAGGATACCGCTGCCTTGGCCCAATAAATGATCTTTTAATGTTTAACGCCCCGCCGGTT
>CALXCW010000205.1 GCA_944386905.1 uncultured Oscillospiraceae bacterium | reverse complement strand
ACGTGCCAGATTTCGTCGGCGTACTGGCGGATGGTTCGGTCGGAGGAGAACTTTCCGGCGGAGGCCACGTTGATGAGGCACTTCTTGCCGAAGGCCGCCCGGTCGCGGTAGTCGCGGTTGGCCCGCAGCCGGGCCTCCTGGTAGCTCTCGAAATCCTTGAGCAGGAAGTAGTGGTCGGGCCGGTGCCAGGCCGCGCCGTAGAGCAGGCTGTGGTGCAGCTCGAGCAGCTCCTCGTCGCTCTCCACGGTGCCGTCGATCAGGCTGTCCACCACCCGCCGGATTCGGGGGTTGGCGTTGTAGAGGGCCAGGGGATCGTAGCTTTCACGGATGGCCTCAATCTCCTCCACGGTGGCGCCGAAGATATAGTTGTTCTCGGCCCCGGCCTGCTCGACGATCTCCACATTGGCGCCGTCCAGGGTGCCCAGGGTCACCGCGCCGTTGAGCATGAACTTCATGTTGCCCGTACCCGAGGCCTCGGTGCCGGCGGGCGAGATCTGCTCGGAGATGTCCGCGGCGGGAATGATGTGCTCGGCGTAGGAGCAGTTGTAGTTCTGCACAAACACCACTTGCATCTTCCCGGCCACGTCGGGGTCTTGGTTGATCCGCTTGGCGATGCGGTTGAGGAAGCGGATGATGGCCTTGGCCCGCTGGTAGCCCGGGGCGGACTTGGCGCCGAAGAGGAAGAGGGTGGGCGTGAAGTCGGGAAGGGCGCCGTCCTTGAGCTGGAAGTAGATGTCCAGGATGGACAGGCCGTTCAAAAGCTGGCGCTTATACTCGTGGAGCCTTTTGATCTGCACGTCAAAGACGAAGTCGGGGTTGACCTCCACGCCCTCTTTGTCCCGGAGGATCTTGGCCAGCTGCACCTTCTTGGCGTGCTTGACCTGGTTGAACTCGGCGACGATCTGGTCGTCGATGACCGGCTTGAGGACTTGCAGCCAATCCAGCTGGGTGAGGAAGCCGGGGGAGACGTACTGCTCCAGGAGCTTGGTGAGCTCGGGGTTGCAGAGGCCCAGCCACCGCCGGGGGGTGATGCCGTTGGTCTTGTTCTGGAATTTCTCGGGGTAGACGGCGTACCAGTCGCGGAAGAGGTCGCGCTTTAAGATCTCGGAGTGGATCTCCGCCACGCCGTTGACGGCGGTGGAGAGATAGACCGACAGGTCTGCCATATGGATCTGATTGTCCCGGATCAGCGAGAGCTGGGGATGCTCCGCCCGGCAGCGGGCGTCGAGCTTTTTGAGGATTTCCACGATTTCGGGCACTACCTCGGCCATCAGGCCGAGATCCCACTTCTCCAGGGCCTCGCCCATGACGGTGTGGTTGGTGTAGGCGAAGGTCTTGCCGGCCACCTGGGTGGCGGACTCGAAGTCCAGGCCCTCGGCCATCAGAAGGCGGATGAGCTCCGGGATGGAGATGGCCGGGTGGGTGTCGTTGAGCTGGATGGCCGCGGCCTCGTGGAGATGGACGAAGTCCTTGCCGTAGGTGGAGCGGTAGACCCGGAGGATATCCTGCAGCGAGGCGCTGGAGAGGACGTACTGCTGCTTGAGGCGCAGCTGCTTGCCCTCGCGGGTGGAGTCGTTGGGATAGAGGACGCGGGTGATGTCCTCGGCCTTGTTTTTCTCCTGGAGGGCGGAGGCGTAGTTCTGGGCGTTGAAGGCGTCGAAGTCCAGCTCCCGCTCCGGCTCGCACTGCCACAGGCGCAGGGTGCCGATGTTGTCGGTGCCGTAGCCCAGGATGGGCATGTCGTAGGGCACGGCGATGACGGTCTGGTCGGCGAAGGCAACCTTGACGGCGTGCTTGTCGCGGCGGTAGCTCCAGGGGTCGCCGTAGCGCGTCCAGTCGTCGGCGGACTCCTTCTGGTTGCCGTTTTCGTCGAAGCTCTGCTTGAAGAGTCCGAAGCGGTACCGGAGGCCGTAGCCCGAGAGGGGCACGCCCTTGGTGACGGCGCTGTCGAGGAAGCAGGCCGCCAGGCGGCCCAGGCCGCCGTTGCCCAGGGCGGCGTCCTCGATGTCCTCCAGCTGGGCCAGATCCACGCCCTTTTCGGCGAAGGCCCGGCGGATGGGCTCGAGAATGCCCATGTTGAAGAGGTTGGAGTAGACCAGGCGGCCCATCAGGTACTCGGCGGAGAAATAGTAGGCCTTGCGGTGGCCCTCCCGGGCCTTCTTGCTGTCCGTCCAGTTTTTGTTAATGGCCATCATCACGGCCTGCCCCAGGCAGTCGTGGAACCGCTGCGGCGTGGTGGAGGTGAGGGTCTCATCGTGGCGCAGCTTCAAGAGGGCCTCGGTGTTGGAGAGGATGGATTGAATTTGATAGCTCATAGCGCATCTCCTGACAAAAGATGAAAGGTTGGCCCCAATGCGGGGTGATGATCTATTGTTCCCCCAGCGGCGGACAACTAAACCGGCGCGCCGGGTGAAGATGAATACAGATATGATTTTATATTATATCGCCCACCCGGCAGCGTGACAATAAAGAAATTGAAAATTCCCCAACTTTCTGCAAAATCATCCAATTTTTTGCCATGAAATGGAGAAACAACTGGCCGTTTTGCGCCACGTTCGGGCGCCTCCGGCGTTGACACCGGCGGTGGGCTGTGGTAAGATACCCATGGACAGGCGGGTATGGCGGAATTGGCAGACGCGCAGGATTTAGGT
>CALXCW010000204.1 GCA_944386905.1 uncultured Oscillospiraceae bacterium | reverse complement strand
GAGGGGATCCATTGAAGGCTGGCAGTCACCGCAAGTTCTGATCCCCTCCGGCACGGCTACGCCGCGCCACCTCCCCTTGGTCACCAAGGGGAGGCTTATAAGAGCCCGGGACACAATTTTGAAAAAACGAGGAACCCCTTATGCCCATCAAACTCATCAGCATCGACGTGGACGGCACCCTGATCACCTCCGGCGGCGTCCTCACCGAGAGAACCCGCGACGCCCTTCAGCGGGCCGCCGACCGGGGAATCCACGTCTGCCTCAACACCGGCCGGGCCTTCACCGAGGCCAGCCGGATTTTTGAACAGCTCCCCATGATGCGCTATGCCGTCATCTGCACCGGCGCGAAGGTGGTGGATCTCACCGACGGCACCGTGCTGGACAAGCGGCTGATCTCCGACGAGGATCACCAGCGGCTGTATCATTTGCTGCGGGACTTGGACGGCATGCTACAGATTTTCAGCGAGGTGGACGGCCGGATCCACAACCGCGCCTGGGATCTCGCCCGGGCCGACCGCTTTTGCCGCCCCTCCCTGGCCCAGATGGTACGCAAGACCCACATCGCCGAGGCCGATCTGGACGCCTTTATGGCCCGCTACCGCGGCGGCGCCAGCAAGCTCCACTTCTTCTTCCCCAGCCGACCGCCCAAGGACGAGGCCCTGCGCCGCCTCCAGGGGCTGCCCTTCTTCGTCTCCGAGAGCGCGCCGCTGGATCTGGAGATCATGCCCCAGGGGGTGGACAAGGGCGCGGGGCTGAAGATGCTCTGCGCGCGCCTGGGCATCGATCCGGCCGAGGTCATGGCCGTGGGCGACAGCGACAACGACCTGGCCATGCTCCAGGCCGCCGGACTGCCCGTGGCCATGGGCAACGCCACCGACGCCATCCGGGCTGCGGCCAAGTGGATCACCGACACCAACAACTGTGACGGCCTGGCCAAAGCCGTAGACCGGCTTTTGGAGGAATGCTGACATGGGCTTTTTGGAGCTGACGACCCTCAACGGCCTGCCGCTGTGGGCCCTGGCCCTCACCTGCGTGGGGGTGTTTCTGGCTTCGTTTATGGACGCCATCGCCGGGGGCGGCGGGATCATCTCGGTGCCCACCTACCTGCTGGCCTTTCACAACCTCCCCACCTACTACGCCCTGGGCACCAACAAGCTCTCGGCGGGCGTGGGCACCGTGTTTTCCACAGCTCGGTTTGTGAAAAACGGCTTTGTGGACTGGGCCTTGGCCGTGCCGTCCATCGTGCTGGCGCTGGGAGGCTCCATGGGCGGGACGTGGCTACAGCACCACACCCCCGACGTGGTTTTGAAATATCTCCTGCTGGTGGTGCTGCCGGTGACGGCGGCGGTGACGCTGCGCACCCGGGTCTGGCCCGATGCGCCCGGCCGGATCGACCGGCGGCTCCAGGCTGCGGTGGCCTGGGGGGCGTCGCTGCTCATCGGCGCCTATGACGGCTACTACGGCCCCGGCACGGGCACCTTCTTGATGATCATTTTCATCCGTCTGGCCAAGATGGACACCCGCACTGCCGCGGGCAACGTCAAGGTGGTCAACCTCTCCAGCAACATCGGCAGCCTCTTCACCGCCTGGCAGGCCGGCTACGTCCTGTGGGGCGTGGGCGCGGCGGCGGCGGTGTTCTCCATCCTGGGCCACTACCTGGGCGCGGGACTGGCCATCAAAAACGGCAGCAAAATCGTCCGCCCGGCGGTGATCGTGGTGCTGCTCCTGCTGGCGGTGAAGGTGGCCAGCGAGCTGATTTTCCCGGAATTCTGGGGATAAGTTCTGATTGCGGAGGGAAAACCATGAAAAAGATCCTGGGCATTCTCGGCGGTATGGGCCCGGCGGCCACGGCGGATCTCTTTGCCAAGATCGTCGCCCTCACCGACGCCAAAAGCGACAACGATCACCTCCAAATCCGCATCGACTGCGACAGCGCCATCCCCGACCGCACCGCCGCCATCCTCGAAGGCGGCGTGGATCCCGTGCCGGAGATGCTGCGGGCCCTGCGGCGGCTGGAAGGAGCGGGGGCGGAGTGCATCATCCTGCCCTGCAACACGGCCCACTTCTTTCTGCCCCAGCTGGAGGCCCAGACCTCCGTGCCCTTTTTGAGCATGCTGGAGGTGACGGCGGCGCACTGCCGCCGGGCCTACCCCGGCAAGACCGCCGCCGTTCTGGCCACCCGCGGCACCCTGGCCACCGGGCTCTACGACCGGGCCCTGGAGGCCGCGTCGGTGCCCTATCTCCTGCCCGACGAGCAGGAGCGGGATGACCTGATGGCCGTGATCTACCGGGGCGTCAAGGCCGGCGCCCCGGCGGGGACGTACCGCGCCCCTCTGGAGCGGGTGGTGACCAGGCTTGCGGCCCGGGGAGCGGACTACTTTATCCTGGGCTGCACGGAGCTGCCCCTGGCCGTGGCCGCCACGGGACTTGCCTGCCCGGTGGTGGATCCCACCCGGGAGCTGGCCAAGGCGGCCATCCTCTGCTGCGGCGGACGGGTCAAGGAAGGCTGAGGCCGAAGGGGAGGCTTTGCGGGCGGGCACGCTGGCCCGCCCCTACAAGAAGAACTGCAAACGTGGGTGTAGGGGCGGCAATACTTATGTCAATCTATTTTCACCTGTCCGGCCCGGTGGATGGCCGGGTTTTTTCTGCTTTGATACG
>CALXCW010000203.1 GCA_944386905.1 uncultured Oscillospiraceae bacterium | reverse complement strand
GCGGGGAAGGCGGTCTTTAGCCGCAGCCGCAGCACCGAAGCTACCAGGGCGCCCGTCCACGCGCCGGTGCCCGGCAGAGGGATTGCCACCAGGATGCAAAGGCCCAGGAGTTCATAGCGATAGAACATCTTTGAACCCTTGTCTGCCTTGCGTTCGAGAAACACAACCACCCGGCGCAGAAAACCTTCCCGGCGCTTCATCCACATCATGATCTGTCGGATAGAGAGGATAATCAGCGGCACGGGCAGAAGGTTGGCGATCACCGCCACCACGAATACGCTCCAGGGCTCCAATCCCATGGCGATTCCCGCTGGGATGGCGCCGCGGAGCTCTGCCACAGGCAACATGGCAAGAAAAAAGACATACCAGTATTCAGATAAGATTTCCCACATGGATCCTATGTTCCTTTTTTATGATTTCGCCGCTGCAGCAGCATTCGCAGTACCAGTGCGGCCAGGGTGCCTGCGGCAGCGCCGGCCAGATCAACCCAGAGATCTGCCACCATGCCGCTGCGGCCTGGGACGAAGAGCTGGAGCGTCTCGTCCACCAGGGCGATAAACAGCCCGGCTGCTGCACAGCCCAGGGCGCCGCGCCAGCTGCCGGCGCCCCGGTCATAGGCCAAAGCCGTCCATAGAACCCCCACCAGTCCAAACTCAGAGAAATGGGCCAACTTGCGCAGCAGCGTGTGGCAGTAGGCCTCCGGAATGCCGAAAAAGGTGAAGATGGGCTGGATATACCGCAGCAGTGACATGCTCTCGCCCGAGGAGACGACCGCAGGCTGGAGAGAATTGCTGAAAATCCACGCCGTAACCGCCAGAGCCAGTACCAGCAGCAGCGTACTGCGGCGGCTCCATTTGTGCGCCATCAGGCTCACCTCTCACAATGCAGAATATCGGTTACCATCATATCATATCTTCAGACCAGGTACAAGGCGATTTTCCGGGATAGATGCAGAGGATCCTTCAAAAAAACCGTCGATTATTATGGACAAGGGACATGTGCGTGAGTATAATATCACTGTATCACATTGAAGAGGAGACTTTTCTATGGCTAAATATTTTGGAACTGACGGCTTCCGCGGCGAGGCCAATGTGAGCCTGACGGCAGATCACGCCTATGCCATCGGCCGGTTTTTGGGCTGGTACTATGGGGAACAAAAACGCCGCGACGGTTCTGAGGAGCCCGCCCGCATTGTCATCGGCAAGGACACCCGGCGCTCAAGCTATATGCTGGAGTACTCTCTGGTGGGCGGCCTGGTGGCCTCGGGTGCGGATGCCTACCTGCTCCATGTTACCACGACGCCTTCTGTGGCCTATGTGGCCAGGGTGGACGGCTTCGACTGCGGCATTATGATCTCCGCCAGTCACAATCCCTATTATGACAATGGCATCAAGCTCATCAACGGCATGGGAGAAAAGATGGACGAGGAGACCATCGAACTGGTGGAGGCCTACCTCGACGGCCGCCTCTCTCTCTATGGACAGGCGTGGAGTGAGGTACCCTTCGCACAGAAAGATAAAATTGGCCGCACTGTGGATTATGTCTCCGGCCGCAACCGCTATCTGGGCTATCTGATCAGCCTGGGAATCTATTCCTTCAAGGGCATGAAGGTGGCGCTGGATTGCGCCAACGGCAGTGCCTGGAACCTGGCTAAATCTGTCTTTGATGCCTTGGGCGCCAAGACCTATGTCATCAACGCCGAACCAAACGGTGTGAACATCAATTTAGACGCAGGCTCCACCCACATTGAGGGCCTGCAGAAGTACGTGGTGGAGCAGGGGTGCGATGTGGGCTTTGCCTATGATGGAGACGCCGACCGCTGCATGGCGGTAGATGAAAACGGCAATGTCGTCTCCGGCGACCACATTCTCTACCTATATGGCAAGTACATGAAGGAGCGCGGCAAACTCATCACCAATACGGTGGTCACCACGGTCATGTCCAATTTCGGCCTCTACAAGGCCTTTGACGAGGTGGGCATTGACTACGCCAAGACCAAGGTGGGCGACAAATACGTTTATGAGTATATGATGAAGAATGGCTGCCGCATCGGCGGTGAGCAGTCAGGCCACATTATCTTCTCCAAGTACGCCTCCACCGGTGACGGTATTCTCACCAGCCTCAAGGTGATGGAGGTCATGCTGGCAAAGAAAAAGAAGCTCAGCCAGCTGGTGGCGGATCTCAAGATCTATCCTCAGGTACTGGTCAATGTCAGGGTCAGCGACAAAAAGGCGGCCCAGGCCGACCCGGATGTCCAACGCGCCGTGGAGGCCGTGACCGCGGAGCTGGGTGACAGCGGCCGGATTCTGGTGCGTGAATCGGGCACGGAGCCGGTGATTCGCGTGATGGTGGAGGCTGAGAGCGAGGCGCTCTGCCGCACACTGGTGGAGCGTGTGGTGGCCGTCATCCGCAGCAAAGGCCACGCAGTTTAAGTAGAAAAGCCAATTAAGGAGGCTGTATCCCTCGGATACAGCCTCCTTAGCGTGTCTAAACAGTACATATTCGACACGCTGTCTACCATTTTGCAGCTTTAAAAAAGATATAAAACCTATGCGGCAAAAACCCCGCAGCCAATGGCTGCGGGGTAAGGTTAACAGATTTTTAGGCCTGACCCTTCATGCGGGCGAAGCAGTCGCTGCAATAGACAGGGCGGTCGGACTTGGGCTCAAAGGGAAC
>CALXCW010000202.1 GCA_944386905.1 uncultured Oscillospiraceae bacterium | reverse complement strand
GATGCTGGCCAATGCCCGCGCAAAGGCAGCCAGGGAGCCTGCTGGCGTGTGAGACAGCAAAAAAGCGGATGCACTGCTGCACCCGCTTTTTGCTGTTTAGTCCAGAGGTTCCAAGCGCTCCTGCAAAAGCAGCGCATCCACGGCATAGAGATCCATTCTCTGGGCGAGGCCATGGAGGAGCACGGCGTCCCGGCGATCCCGGGCATAGAGCTGCGCCAAGCCGCTTTGTTTCAGCAGTGTCTGCGCCTCCTCCACGCTGGCATGTAAGGCGAATAGAATGCACAACGTCCGATCCCGGGAAAGACGTCGCCTACCGGAAAAGACCTGGTGAAGATAGACCTCGCTCATATGAGCTCCATCGGCCAGGGCGGCTTTGGTCATCTGCCGGGTGGCGAAGAGGGCCTGAAGGGCTTGGGCCATATTGGGCTCTATCAATTCAGCCTGGTTGTCCTGGAGAAAACCCCGGAGATCCGCCCGGGTCATCAGCTCCATTTGAAGATCGTCCGTGGTGCGCTGCGCCATTGTTTTCCACCTTTCCAAATTTTGTGCCGGCTATTCCCGTGTGATGGTCAGGCAATAAAAGGATGGCCGGTTGGGATACTGTTTGTCCGGGGTGTTCCAAATCTCCGCATCCTCCAGCGCTTGGAGATGCGCAGGTGACAGTTGAGAAAAGGCAAGGACTTTCTGATGCAAAAAAGGCCTGTCCTCAAATTCATAGTAGTCCGTCAGCCAAACGTGCCAAAGCTCTATGGAATCGGATTTTTGTATGGCCATTTTTATGTATTCCATGATTTTCCTGGCGCTTCTTTCCGAGCCGTTCCAGGAAAGGACAACGCCGAAAGGTTTGCTTGTGTAGGTGCGGACTTCTGAAAAGGGATAGGAAAAGAAGCAGTTATCCTCGCCGCCGTCCAGGTTGACGCTGAGCGGATCATCCTGGGAAGGCCTCCATTCTTCTAAGGGAACATCCGAGGCAAGAAATGTGCATACGCTCATGGTTTCACACCTTTTCTTTTTATTGTAGCGCTTTTAGGAGAAAAAGCAAGAAGCACCTTGCATGGGAGGAATGAACGGTGCGGATGTCCTATTTGACCGATCAATTGCAAAGCTGCTTTACCTCCGTGCGGACGCTCAGCCGCGGCGAACGGGGGACGGTGACACTGCTGCGGCACAACGGTTCCGGGCAATGGTTCGTTCTGCGGGACTACCGTGGCAGCGCCACGCCCTACCGTAAGCTCCTGGGGATCTCGTCGCCCCATCTGCCTCAGGTCTATGAGGTGGCCGAGGAAGGGGGATGTGTGCTGGCACTGGAGGAATACATTCCCGGCGATACCCTGGCTGCGGTGCTCACCGGCGGCCATACCCTCCCACCGGGGGAGGCGCGGGCGGTGGGGCGGCAGCTGTGCCAGGCGCTCCACGTGCTCCACAGCCGCTCCATTGTCCACCGGGATCTCAAGCCTGAGCACGTGATTCTCTGCGGCAGCCGGGCGGTGCTGGTGGATTTGGACGCGGCGCGGCTGGTGCACCCGTCGCCTACCGCCGACACCCAAATTCTCGGCACCGTGGGTTACGCCGCTCCGGAGCAATTCGGTCTGGCGCAGAGTGACAGCCGCACCGATCTCTACGCCCTGGGGGTGGTGCTCAACCTTATGGTGACCGGCGTGCACCCCACGGTGCGTCTGGCACCGGGACGATTGGGGCGGGTGATCGCCAAGTGCACCATGACCAATCCGGATCAGCGCTATGCCTCGGCGGCGCAGCTCTATGAGTATCTATAAAGGAGCGAGAACCATGGAAAAACACTGCATGCACTGCGGCACACCGCTGCCCGAGGATGCCGCCTTCTGCCCCGTCTGCGCAAAAGCGCAGGCGCCTACGGCGCCGGTAAAGCCTCTGCGCCGCCAACGCCCGCTTCGTTGGGTGCTGGGCGGACTTGCTGCCGCAATCCTGGTGACAGCTGCGGCGCTGCTGCCGTCCTTTCTGGAAAAGAAGCCTCAAACCTATGAAGGCGACGCGTCCCTCAACTATACCCTGGACGGTGAAACCTACCAGCTGTTTCTGACCTTCGGCGGCGGCAGCAACCCTGTGCCGGAGCTGGAGAGCCCCGCGCAGATCCGGGAGGGAGAGACCTATGCCAAACCCTCCCAGCTCTATATTTTGGCGGCGGACGGCACCGACGCCGCCGAGACTTTCCTCGCGGCGGTAACCAGCTGCACGGTAGAGGCATCGCCTCTGAACGGCGCGGCGGTCATGGATCACACCGACCCACTGCCCGATGATATCTTTGTGGACGCTGCGCTGGTGAGCCACATCTTTTTTGATACCGCCTGCGGCACCAACGACATTTTCTGGACGCTGACCATGGCCAGTGGCGACACCCTGCGCCTGCGCCAGCGCATTGTGGTGACAGGCATCCCGGTGGACATCTACACTGCTGATGATGCAGACCTGACCACCTCCGCCGCCTTGGAGGCATTTTTGGCATCCCTGGACGAGACTTTGGAGCCCGGGACGCTGCTGGAGCTCTATCTCCCGCCGATGGTCTACACCGAGCCGGTGAACCTGGGCAATCGTTCGGTAAACCTCTACGGCACTAGCGTGGGCGAGACCCGCACCACCTTCACCGCTCCGGTGACAGCTTATCCCACCGTGCCGGATCATATGACGGTGCACGGAATCGACTTT
>CALXCW010000201.1 GCA_944386905.1 uncultured Oscillospiraceae bacterium | reverse complement strand
CCCACTACCCGTACCATCGTCGGAGCAACGTTCGCTTTGCTCCGGCGTCTTTTTTGCCGCAGGCATAATCCGCCCGCTTCCCCGTCCCGCCGCGGCAATCCCTACGGCCCTGCAGCGGCGCTTTTTCATTGCATGTGGCCGCCAGGTGTGGTATACTGATGGTCAAGATATGATACTGCGAGGGACTCTCATGGAACGGAAGATTTCGCGCCCTGTGGCGCTGGCAGGGACGGCGCTGCTCGCCGTGGCCGCCTACTGGCTGCGGCTAAACCAGCTCTCCACCGCCTACGACGCCTCCGGCCAGATCGTGGCCGGGGCCGGCAACAGCTTTTTCACCTACTTCACCCTGGCCGTGGTGGCAGCTCTGGCTGTCTACGGCCTGTGCCTGACCAAAGACGGCAGCGCCAAGGCCATCACCGGCACGCCCCTGGCCGCCGTGCCCACCTGCCTGGCCGCCCTGGCCCTGGTGGGCGGCAGCGCCGCCGCCTTCCTCCACCCCAGCCGGGAAATGGATCAGCTCCTGGCCGTGCTGGGCCTGGCCGCCGCCTTCTCCTGGCTCTTCCAGGCCGCGGCGGACTTTCGCGGCGCTTCGCCCCATCCCGCCGCCTTCTTCCTCCCCGTGATCTACGGCGGCGTGCGGCTGGTGCGGGATTTCCGGCTGTGGAGCCGTGACCCCGTCATCCTCGACTACTGCTACAGCCTCCTGGCCCTGATCTTCACCATGTGCGCCCTTCTGGAGCTGGGCGGCTTCGCCTTCTCCCGGGGCCGGCGGCGGCTGTGCGCCTTCTTCTGCCTGGGCGCCGTGTTCTTCTCCGCCGCCGCGCTCTCCGGCGCCGCCATCCGGGATGCCGCCGTCACCGTCGCCGCCCTGGTCTACCTCCTGGGCCGCGCCGCCGTGCTCCTGCGCCGCCCCCAATAAAAATTTCACCCTTCCCACTAGCCTATGGGAAGGGTTTCGTGCTATAATAGTATTGGTAACATGTATCCATGTCTCTTTGACGGCCGTCGGCCGTCTTTTTTTATGCCCATTTTTCCACGGAAGGAGGCCGTTTGCCTTGGAACAGACCCCTCTGCAGGCCCTGCTGAGCCAGGAGGTGGAGCCGGGCGCCGTCCGCGAGGCGCTCACCGCCATGGGTCTCGCGCCCACCTATGAAAACGCCATCCACCTGCAGATCCTCAAAAAAGCCGCCGGCGGCGACTTCACCGCCGCCAAATACGTCCTCGAGGCCGCCCGGGCGGGCCAGGAGGAAGAAAGCTCCGCCCCGGCCCTGGAGGCCCTGCGGGCCATGCCCACGGAGGCCCTGGCCCGGCTGGCCGGGGAGGCCCCTTGAGCCGCGCCGCCTGGGCGGAGCTGGCCCGGCGGGAGCTGGCCCGCCGGGACTACCGCACCTATCTCGCCTTGAGCCAGGGGCCGGGCTACGTGGAGACGGGCCTGAGCCGCTTCCTGGCCGAAGCGGTGCAGCGCTTCCTCGAAACCGACACCGGCCACGCCTACGACATCCTCCTCATCGAGACGCCGCCCCAGCACGGAAAATCCACCGCCGTCACCGAGACGCTGCCCAGCTGGTTCCTCGGCCGCTGGCCCGACAAACAGGTGATCCTGGCGAGCTACTCCGACGAATTTGCCGAACGCTTCTGCCGCCGCAACCGGGAAAAACTCCAGCGGTTGGGCCGGGATGTGTTCGGCATTTCCATGGGGAAGGTAAACCGGGCCGGGGAGTTTGAGCTGGCCGAGCACCGGGGGCGGCTCATCGCCCGGGGGCTGCTCTCGGGCATCACCGGAAACCCCGCCGACCTGCTCATTGTGGACGACCCGGTGAAAACCCGCCAGGAGGCCGACTCCCCCACCATCCGCAGCCGGATCTGGGAGGAGTGGCAGAACAGCCTTAAAAGCCGCTTTGCCGCCGGGGCCAAGGTCATCGTCATCATGACCCCCTGGCACGAGGACGACCTGGCCGGGCGGATTCTCCGCCAGGAGATCCACGTGGAGCTGCTGCGCCTGCCCATTCTGGCCGAGGCGGACGATCCCATGGGCCGGACGCCGGGCCAGGCCCTCTGCCCGGAGCTGGGCAAGGACGAGGCGTGGGTGGCGGACTTCCGCCGGGCCTACCTGGACGACCCCCGGGGCGGCGCCCGGGCCTGGACGGCCCTTTACTGCTGCGCGCCGCGGGTGGAGGGAGGCAACCTCATCCGCCGGGGGTGGTGGCGGCGCTACCGCGCCCGGGACAAGCCCCCCTTCGGCACCCAGCTGATCTCCGTGGACGCGGCCTTCAAGGGCGGCGACGGCAGCGACTTTGTGGCCATCACGGTCTGGGGCAAGGCCGGGAAGGACTACTACCTCCTGGACTGCCTCAACCGGCGGCTGGACTTTCCGGCCACCCTCCAGGCCATCCGGGCCATGGCGCGGCTGTACCCCGAGGCCCGGGCGGTGCTCATCGAGGACAAGGCCAACGGCCCGGCCATCATCCAGACCCTCCGGCAGGAGCTGTACTGCATCGCCGTGAACCCCCAGGGCGGCAAGGTGGCCCGGGTGAACGCCGTGGCGGCGGCCATCGAGGCCGGGCATGTGTTTGTCCCCGAGGGGCCGGCCTGGGCCGAGGAATTCCTCGACCAGTGGACGGCCTTCCCGGCGGGGCGCCACGACGACATGGTGGACAGCGCGTCCCAGGCCCTGGGCTACCTCCAGCGGGCCAGCGGCGAAGCGGCTTTGGCCGAGGAGGCTCCGCCGCCGCCGGATCTGTGGGATGTGTACCAC
>CALXCW010000200.1 GCA_944386905.1 uncultured Oscillospiraceae bacterium | reverse complement strand
CTCTTCCGGGTTTGGGCCCCCAATGCCAAAGCCGTCAGCGTCGTGGGTGACTTCAACTTCTGGAATCCGGAAGATCTACCGATGCAGCAGATCGGCTATGGCGTCTGGGAGGCTTTTTCCATTTTTGCCCAGGAAGGCCAGGCCTACAAATATTGTGTCACCGCCCAGAGCGGTCAATCTGTCTGGAAAATGGATCCTTACGGTACCCAGTGCTGTACCCTTCCGGATACTTCCAGTCGGGTCTGCTCCCTGGAGGGCTTTGTCTGGCATGACGGGGCCTATCGCCGCCAGACCGCCAAGACCAACAGCCTTCAAAAGCCCTTGAATATCTACGAAGTACACGCCGGCTCCTGGAAGCGCCATGAGGACGGCACCTGCTACAACTTCGTGGAGCTGGCTCGGGAGCTGGCCCCCTATTGTAAGGACATGGGCTATACCCACGTAGAGCTCCTGCCCATCATGGAGCACCCCTATGAGCCCTCCTGGGGCTATCAGGTCACCGGGTACTATGCCCCCACCCACCGCTTCGGCACCCCCCAGCAGCTGATGGAATTTGTGGACATCTGCCATCAGCACGGCCTGGGCGTCATCCTCGACTGGGTGCCCGCTCACTTCCCCAAGGATCTCTACGCCCTGTATGAGTTCGACGGCACCTGCTGCTACGAGCTCCAGGATCCCATGATGCGCGAGCACGCCGAGTGGGGCACCCGCATCTTCGACTA
The DNA here is from genome assembly GCA_944386905.1 of uncultured Oscillospiraceae bacterium. GTDB lineage: Bacteria > Bacillota > Clostridia > Oscillospirales > Oscillospiraceae > Avoscillospira. Next base: position 2,120 of record CALXCW010000200.1, on the reverse strand, counting down.
TGCCCGGGGCGAGGTTGCCTCGTTCCTGGTCTCCAATGTAATCTTCTGGATGGAGATGTACCATGTGGACGGCATCCGCGTGGATGCCGTGGCCTCCATGCTCTACCTGGACTACAACCGCCGGGAGTATCATCCCAACCGCTACGGCGGCAAGGAAAATCTCGAGGCCATCGACTTTTTGCGCAAGCTCAACGCCGCCGCCTTTGAGGAGTTCCCCGGCTCGCTGATGATTGCCGAGGAGTCTACCGCCTTCCCCATGATCACCAAGCCGGGCTTCGACGGCGGACTGGGATTCCTTTATAAATGGAACATGGGCTGGATGAATGATATGCTCCGCTACATGTCTCTGGATCCCCTGTGGCGCAAAGGCAGTCATAACAACCTCACCTTCACCATGACCTACGCCTACTCGGAAAACTTCATCCTGCCGCTCTCCCACGACGAGGTGGTCTACGGCAAATGCTCCATGCTGGGGAAGATGCCCGGCAACTACGAAGAGCAGTTTGCCAACCTGCGCACCTTCTACGGCTTTATGGCCGCGCACCCCGGCAAGAAGCTCAGCTTTATGGGCAATGAGTTCGCGCAGTATATCGAATGGCGCTATGACCAGGGCCTGGATTGGGAGCTGCTGGGATTTGACCGCCACCGCCAGATGAAGGACTTTGTCCGCGCTCTCAACCACTTCTACCTTGACCACCCCGCCTTCTGGCAAAACGACACCGACTGGTCCGGTTTCCAGTGGCTTCAGGCCGATGACCGCGACAACAGCGTCGTCGCTTTCCGCCGCATGGATCGCCAGGGCCGCGAAGTCGTGGTGGTGTGTAACTTCTGCCCCGTGCTCCGGGAGGGCTACAAGATGGGCGTGCCCAAGCCCTACTGGTATGAGCCGGTGCTCACCAGCAGCGATCCGCAGTACGGCGGCGACGGCATTTTGCCCACCGTGGTCAAGGGTGTCAAGGGTGATTGGGGCGAGTGCCACTACACCGCTGAATTCACCATCCCGCCCCTCAGCGTCACCTACTATCTCCCCCGCCGCACGCGCAAAGCCCTCAAATCCGAATAAAACAGGAATGTTCCAGCAAAGAAAAGTGACAGTAGAAGGAGGACCTGTTTATGTATTTTCAAAAAAAGCGTTGCGTCGCAATGCTCCTGGCCGGCGGCCAGGGCAGCCGGCTCAAGGTTTTGACGGAGAACACCGCCAAGCCTGCCGTTCCCTTTGGCGGTAAGTACCGCATCATCGATTTCCCCCTGTCCAACTGTGTCAACTCCCACATCGACACCGTCGGCATCCTCACCCAGTATCAGCCCCTGGAGCTCAATGAGTACATCGGCAACGGCCAGCCTTGGGATCTCAACAACTCCCACGGCGGCGTGAGCATCCTGCCCCCCTATGCACGCTCCAAGCGCTCGGAGTGGTACAAAGGCACGGCCAACGCCATTTACCAGAATATCCGCTTTATCGACCGGTATAACCCCGATCAGGTGCTCATTCTCTCCGGCGACCACATCTATGAGATGGACTACGCCAAGATGCTCCGCTTCCATGAGAAGAGCGAGGCCGATTGCACCATCGCTGTCCGCCCCGTCCCCATGGAGGAGGCCAGCCGCTTCGGCATTATGAACACCCACGAGGACGGCACCATCTTCGAGTTCGAAGAGAAGCCCAAAAAGCCTAAGAGCAACAAGGCCTCCATGGGCATCTATATCTTCAAGTGGAGCGTCCTCAAGGCCTTCCTGGAAGCCGACGAAGAGGATCCCAAGTCCGAAAACGACTTCGGCAAGAACATCATTCCCAATCTGCTCAATTCCGGCCATAAGCTCATGGCCTATGAGTTTGAGGGCTATTGGAAGGACGTCGGCACCATCAACAGCCTCTGGGAGGCCAATATGGATCTGCTGGGCGAGACGCCGGCCTTCAATATCTACGGCTCCGCCGGCCGCAAGATCTACGCGAGAAACTATGCCATGCCTTCCGGCTTCATCGCCAAGGGCTCGGAGATCTCCGACAGCTTCGTGGCCGAGGGATGCGAGGTCTTTGGCACGGTGCACCACTCCATCATCTCCACCGGCTGCACCATCGGCAAGGGCGCCGAAATCCGCGACAGCGTGATTATGCCCAA
>CALXCW010000199.1 GCA_944386905.1 uncultured Oscillospiraceae bacterium | reverse complement strand
AGCGGCCTGCGGCAATGTGAACTCATCACCTTGTCGTGGGCCGATTTTCATATCCGCTGCCGGTACATTCTCAAGGGTCGGCGCCTGCTGGCCCTCAACCGCAAGGCTGAGCATCTTCTGGAGGGCATACCGGAAACCGGCCACTATGTGTTCCTTAACCCCAAGACCGGAGCGCCGTATCAGCTCCACGAGTTCTATTACCTCCACAAGCGAATACTCAAACAGGCGGGCCTGTCGTGGGTGGCCTTCCGGAACCTGCAGCGCCAATGCATGGAGGTGGGGATATGACGCTGAAAGACTATATCCTCCACTGGCAGGAGGTCTATGACAAGAAACAGAGCCGCCCGACCACCTACGCCGCCCATGGGTATCTCTTCAAGAACCACATCCTCCCCAGGCTGGGCGAGATCCCGCTGGAGGAGCTGACCGCAGAGCAGGTGGGCGATTTTCTGGAGGAGCGAAAGCGGTTTGGTGGTCACCGCCCGGAAAGCCCTGAATACCCAGGTCTGGGCGAACACACCATGAGGCACATCCACCGATTGCTCCAGCAATGCCTGGACCAAGCCATCCGGGACGGCCTGATAACAGATAACTCCGCCCGTGCCTTCCGCTATCCAAGGCCTAAGAAGGTCAGCGCCAATGTGCTGACGCCGACAGAGGTGGAGGACTATCTGGACGCAGCCGAGCGGCTGGGCTACCTCCCCATGTTCCTGCTGGCACTGACGGCGGGGCTTCGGCAAGGTGAACTGATCGCGTTGAAGTGGAGCGACCTGGATGCAAAGGAGCGGACGCTGACCATCTCGGAGAGCCGCGCGGTGGAGCGGCGGGAGCTGGTGGAGTACAAAGGCGGCAACAGGACTGTCAGCCTGACCCAAGAAGTTGTAGAGCTCCTGCGCACGGAACACGCCAGGCACCCCCGCAGTCCGCTCATGTTCATGCACCCGGCCACGCAGAGGCCCTACTCGCCCCAGATGGTGCGCCGGCTGCATAATGAGATCATCAGGGAGGCCGGGCTGGATCACATCCGCTTTGTGGACCTCCGGCACACCTGCGCCGTCCTCGCCCTGCAAAATGGGATGGATACCAGAGAAGTATCGCAGATGCTGGGCCATTTCCGCACTTCCATGACGCGGCAGAACTACGCCCCCTACCTGACAAACCCCGCCGCCAAAAGCGAAAACAACCCCAACGAAGCATCTCAGGAGGAACTGCGGCAAGCGGCAGACATTCTGGACAACCTCCTGAAATTTTGATAGCTATTGTGCGGAAAGTGTGGTATGTGTTTGTGTCGCAAGGAGATGATGACGATGGAAAACAAACTGCTCAAAGAGCTGTATGATCACTTTTATACCCGCCCGGAGCTGGACGAACAGGAGAATGAGGTGGAGGAGTGCCACAAAGCGTTGATCGCGGCTTTGGAAAAACCGGAGCGCAAGCTGGTGCTGCGGATCATCGATGCCCAGGACTCTATCAGAGAACAAACCTCCCTCGACAGCTTTATCGCCGGCTTTGAGTTGGCGTGGAGGCTTTCGGCGGAAGTACACAATGACGAAAACGAGCGCTCGTTCTCCTATCGAACCAGGAGAGCGGGCGCTCGTTTTATAGAGGAACCGGAACAGTAGGAGCGGCCTGGGCAGCCCCCGAAAGGGTGCCAAGGTATTCTGCTTGCAGACTCGGGTTTTAACGCTCCCACACAAGAACTGCGTCCGCTATGGCCTGCTCGAATTCGGCCTGAGCAAGACCGGGGAGCTCCAGATAATCTCCCACCAGATAGCGGTACACCAGGGGGAACTGCTCCTTGTACAGTTGGTCAAAATCCATCCACACCACCTCGCTTTCTGCCTATATGACGCACATGAATGAGGGATGTTACAAAATCGGCGATAAAAATCGGTGATAAATGTCGGCGATAAACGCAGGTGTCGAAGATTTGGCACGGGATTGCAAGTAATATCCGCTTGCAAAAATGCGCCGCCTAAACAAAGAAATACGGGACTGGCCGCACTGGCCAGTCCCGTCGCTTATTTCGGCAGATATTCCTCCCTGACCCGATACCGGCTGATGCCGAAACTGTTGCTTCGCTCGATGACCTCCTGGGGAAGCTGGTTCAGATATTTCCGGCCAAAGTTGGTGTTGCCGAAGTAGCAGTCAAAATTGGTCACAGGGAGCACCACCCAGTCGCTGTCCTCCGGGCGGTTGGCCAGATAGTAGGCCACCAGGGTGGGCAGGACATTGGAAGGCATTTTCTCAGGGCGGACCTGCTCAAGCCGTTCCGCCAGCTCCGCCGGCGGTTTTGGCTCTGTACAGCTCAGGGGGCCCAGCTCCAGGGCGTCGGCGATCATATCGTCAAAACGGATCGTCCACGCACCCTCTGTCAGAGTGGACAGGCTCTCCGTCTGATACTGAAGCACTTTGCTGCGCCACTCATGGTCAAACAGCTTGTCCAGCTTCCCGGCGGATGCTGCATAGTTCTTATGCACCAAGTCCGGGTGCGCCAAAGCAAACTGCATGGCCCTGTGAAAGTGGCGGCTGAACCAGCCCCAGCCCTCCTCGTCTACCAGCTTGGGGAACTGCTCGTGGAGCGACGCGAAATCGGTGCGGTGCTGCCACTCCTCATGGGGCGTACCGCGGCGCTCGGGAATGCTGCACCAGGCGCACAGGCCGTCATAAGCAAAACCGATTCGCTCCCTCGGGTCGCCGGGCAACAGGGTGCCGTCCGGAGCGTGAAATAAAAAGCCGCGGGCCAGGATGGTCAGAATGCGGTTCATGCCGCTGAAGTCCCGCAGGGCCTCGAAGGTAAACCGCCCCAGCCAGGCGGTGTCCTTTTTGCAGGAAGCCCGGTATGCCACCGGCTCCGTATAGTCCAAAAACTCCTGCCATTCATTCAGCATGGCGCACCTCCAACACATTGGGCTCGAGTGCATCCAGCAGCAGATCCCA
>CALXCW010000198.1 GCA_944386905.1 uncultured Oscillospiraceae bacterium | reverse complement strand
CCAGCGGTGAAATTTATAGCCGCAGTCGGGAAAAAAGGCGATATTGCGATAGCCCAGCGCCTCGTGAAAGGAACAGCTTTCCGTATTGGACGAGGTGACAAGACCGTAAAGAATTCGATATCCTTGGTGGCGCAGCAGCGCCTCCAGCACGCCGTACAGCCGCTTCCCACCGCCCCGGCCCAGGGCGTCCCGACGGAGATAGATCGACAGGTCGGCGTCCCACTGGTAGGCTGCCCGGGCAAAGGCCCGGTCGGCATAGGCATAGCCCAAGATCTCGCCGTTTTCTTCCCAGACCAGCCAGGGGAACTGGGTCGTGACAGTCTCCCACCGCCGGGCAAATTCTGCCGCGGAGGGGACGGCGTACTCAAACGTGATGGCAGTGTCCCGGATATAGGGCGCGTAAATTGCGAGCATGGCCCGGATGTCGGCTGCCGTGGCAAAGCGGATCATGGCGCAGTCCTCCCGGTCGGCAGCGTCCTTGCGAAAAAGTCCTCCAGGGCGGCCAGATATCGCTGACCATCGACGATATAGCTCAGGCCATGGCCTGCGCCGGGAAATTCCAAAAGCGTCTTGTCGCCCTGAGCTGCCGCATAGGCGGCTTCGCTCATTTCCTTGGGCACGAAGTGGTCATCAGTGCCGTGGAAGAGAAGCACCGGCACATGGCTGCGGGAGAGGGACTGCACGGTGGAACTGGCGTCCAGGTCGAAACCGCCGAAGAGCCGGCAGGAGAGGCGCAGCAGGGCCAACAGGGGCCGCGGCGGCAGGTGATACTGACGCCGCATCAGGTATGCAATGATGGCCCGGGGAGAGGTGAAGCCGCAGTCGGCCACGATGCCCCGGAGATTGGCCTTGATCGGCAGTTCTGCGGCCATGAGCACCGTGGTGGCGCCCATGGAGATCCCGCCCAAGTAGACCGGGATTTCTCTGCCGAAGGTGTTTGCGGCAAATTCGGCCCAGCGGGCGGCGTCGTAGCGCTCCTTGATTCCCATGGTAAGGATGCGGCCCTGGGAGGCGCCGTGAGCCCGTTGGTCGCAGATCAGAAGGGTGAAGCCCATTTGATAATACCGGGGCATGGAGGCGTAGACGTCGATGCGGGGGCAGGAACGGTAGCCGTGGAGTAAGATCAGGACGCCGCGGGGCTGGGGGTGCTCTACCAACTGGCCCCGAAGGGTGAGGCCGTCAAAGCTTTCAATTTCCACGGAGCGGGGGTGGTGGTCGGCAAGGAACTGGGCGCCTGTCTGGATGGGAGCGGCAAAGTCTGCCCACCGAGAGGCAGCCAGCACCGCCGGCTGGCTGTAATCCGGCTGGCGCCGTCGGAAAAAGATGAAGAGGAACATGCCCAAACCCAGGGCGAGCACTGCCAATATGACAGTGCCCGCCAAAATCAAAACAGTCATACGATGCCTCCAGGTTATTCCACCGATTTGAGGCTTTCGGCCATGTGGATGCGGTCGATTTTGCGGATCAGCATAGCGTCCACCACCAGGGCGATGAGCAGCGTCAGCCCGAGAGCCAAAGCGTAGCTGCCCGGCTCAATACGCACGCGGAAGGATACCATATCCACCTGCACCCGTTCCATGACAAAGCGGTGCAGCCAGATTCCCATGGGGATACCGGCGATACAGCCCATTACCGTCAAAACCAGCGCTTCGCGGAAAACATAGCTATAGGTCTCGCCGCGGTAGAAGCCCAGCACCTTGATGGTGGCGATTTCCCGCACCCGCTCGGTGATATTGATATTGATGAGATTATAACTCACCACGAAGCTCAGCGCAAGAGCGCAGGCAACCACCAGAGCGATCACTGCATCTAGACTCTGCATGGTGTCGGCGATCATAGTCTTAAAGTCCTGAGCCAGCGTGACATTGGTAATGGCATCCACCTGAGAGAGCTGGGCGCCGGTATAGGGGATATCGTCCGAGGCAGCGGTGGCAAAGGCAGTGGCATAGTCGGGCGTCTCACCCATCCAGGTTTCATAGCCGGCAGGGGAGAGGAAAATATAGTGATTGACGTAGTTTTCAAAGAGCCCCACCACCGGGATTTCCACCACGGTGCCGTCGGTGCGCTGCACGGTAAGGCTGTCGCCCACGTCGATACCCGAGAGGGTGGCGAGCTTTTCGCTGATGACGGCGCCTTCTCCGGTGGGCCAGGGGACGCTCTGCCCCTTGTAGGTCAGGCCGAAGAGCTCGGTGATGGCCGGGTCGTCGGTGGCCACCACGTTAGTGCTGCTGACGCCGCGCCGGGTCAGAGTATCGCAGGTCTCGGTGGCGGCAAAGGCGCAGTATTCCAGGGAATCGGCCCAGTCTGCTTTGAATTGCGCCTGCTGTTCGGCTGTCTGAGCGTCGTCAAACGTGATGGTGTAGTCATAGCGGGTAATGGTGCTGTACTGATCCTCTGCCACATTGGCGATGGAATCCTGGAGCCCCAGGCCTGCCAGCAGCAGTGCAAGGCAGCCGCCTACGCCGAGAATCATCATAAAGAGACGCTTTTTATACCGGAATACATTCCGCGCCGAAACCTTTTCCAAGAAGCCAAGTCGCCGCCACAGGAGCGTGAGATACTCCAAAAAGATCCGCTTGCCGGCCTTGGGAGACTTGGGACGCATCAGGGCGGCGGGCATCTTGCGCATTTCGCTGTAGGCCGTGGCGCAGGCCACACCCACCGAGCACAAAAGGGAAACAGCCAGAGATAACAGGCCCAGCACCGGATCAAAGACCAACTGGAGATCGCTGAAACGATAGATCATCTGATAGGCGTCCCAGATAACCACCGGGAAAAGCCACGAACCCAGAGCAAAGCCGATCAGGCAGCCGATGATGGCAGCCAGGCCCGCATAGGTGGCGAAGCGGCCGATGATGGCGCCGTCGCTGTAGCCCAACGCCTTGAGGGTGCCGTTGTGGGTGCGCTGCTCATCGACCATGCGGCTCATGGTGGAAGAGCACACCAGCGCCGCCACCAGGAAGAAGAACACCGGGAA
>CALXCW010000197.1 GCA_944386905.1 uncultured Oscillospiraceae bacterium | reverse complement strand
TATCCATGGCGGCCTCCTTTTGTCTAATGGCGTAGACTTCTCAAAGGTAGTCTACACCATTAGACAGGCGATGTCAACCGGAATCCTCCAGCTGTACCTGAAAGAGGACGATTTCGAGGGCGCTTCCGCCCCTTCTGCGGTCAACCGTTTCGCCGCACATGCGTCCGGACCGGCTACTTCAGGCAAAAAAGGGCCGGAGCAAAGCGTGCTTTGCTCCGGCCCTCCGGGAAATCGACCTGCGCCCCGCGTCGGGAAAAGGCTCCTCCGCAGGGACGATCTCAGTAGTTCTCGCAGTTGAGCTCAAAGAAGCTCTGGGCGTACCCGCAGGTGGCACACACCTCGGGGGCGGCGGTGCCCACCACGATGTGGCCGCAGTTGCGGCACTCCCACACCTTGACCTCACTCTTCTCGAAGACCTGAGCCGTCTCCACGTTGTGGAGCAGCGCCCGGTAGCGCTCCTCGTGGCGCTTCTCGATGGCGGCCACCAGGCGGAATTTGGCGGCCAGCTCCGGGAAGCCCTCCGCCTCAGCGGTCTTGGCGAAGCCGTCATACATGTCGGTCCACTCATAGTTCTCGCCCTCGGCGGCGTGCTCCAGGTTCTTGGCGGTGTCCCCCAGGCCGCCCAGCTCCTCGAACCACAGCTTGGCGTGGGCCTGCTCATTTTCGGCGGTCTTCAGGAAGAGGGCGGCGATCTGCTCATAGCCCTCGTTCTTGGCTACGGAGGAGAAATAGGTGTACTTGAGCCGGGCCTGGGACTCCCCTGCAAAGGCGGCCGCCAGGTTCTTCTCGGTCTGGGTGCCGGCGTACTTGCCCGCGCCTCCGGCGGGCGTCTCCTCCAGCTTCTCAAAGGCGGAGGCGGGCTGCTTGCAGACCGGACAGGTGAAGTCCTCCGGCAGATACTCGCCCTCATAGATATAGCCGCAAACCTTACACTTCCACTTGCTCATGTTTTTCTCATCCTTTCTTGCCATGATGCCGTTTTGGCCGGGGGACATCCCCTTTGGGGGCCCGGATAGATAGGGGCGGATGCTCCCTGCCTCACGCTTCTTCCTGCCGGGATCTCTCCCTGCACGTCTCACACAGATACAGCAGCTTCAGATCGTAGGACAGGATGGACCGCCCCACCCGCTGCTCCAGCTGTTCCGTCAGGTCTCCCAGATCCACGTCCAGCAGCCTGCCGCAGCCCCTGCACACCAGGTGGTCGTGACGCTCCGCCCGGTCATACCGGTCGGGCATGCCCTCTACCGATACCTTGCGTACCCTGCCCTCCGCCCACAGGCGGTTCAGATTGTTGTAAACCGTGGCCCGCACCACCTTGGGGTTGGTGCGCCGCAGCGCCTCAAAGATCTGCTCCGCCGTCATGTGGCTGTGGGACCCGGTCACGATCTCCAAAATTTTCTTGGCATATTCTGTCACGATCATCAGCACCAATTTTAGAATAATTCTAAATCTATTATATTTCTAAAACCGAAAAAGTCAAGGGGGAATCGCAAAGGAGGCCGCTCTGAGCCGGCGGCACCTTTGCACCGTACGAGCCGTTTTGCCGCAGGCGAACCTGGCGCAAGCGGAATTCACTTCCGCCGAGCATTTGAAATACCGGAGGGTGGAGCCACCCCGGCGGCGGAACCCAAAAAAGAAGCACCTGCAAAACAGGTGCTTCTTTTTTGCAAGAGGCGGTAAAATCGATATTTTTAATAACTGGAAAACCGGCCTTCTGGCCGGCGGCGCTTTTGCGCCGTACGAGCGTTTTGCCCCAGGCAAAACCTCGGCGCAGGGGCAATTCATTTGCCCCGAGCATTTCAATCACCGAAGGGTGGAGCCGCCCTCTGGGCGGCGGAACCCAAAAGAGAAAGGCATCTGCTTTCAGCAGATGCCTTTCTCTTTTGGTGCGCCTGAAGGGACTCGAACCCACACGCATCGCTGCACGAGAACCTAAATCTCGCATGTCTACCAATTCCATCACAGGCGCGTATTCATTTGTTTTGCCGGGGGAGGAAAAAACCGGGGCGGAGCATTGCGCTTGACCCGCGTCTGTGGATATGCGGATGAGCGGCGGGCCTGGCCTGCCGCCGTTTTTATTCCGGCCGCGCCTCAAACCGCATGGCACCATTTGACAGGATCCGCCTCAGATGGTACGCTGTATGGACCTAGTTCTTCAGACCGTCGGGAGGACCGCCATGCGCACACAAAGGCCGCGAAACGTCACCTGCGTTCCCCCATCCGCCCCCGCCAGGGAGCGGAATCATCAGCTGGCCCGGCTGGCCCTCGGCGGCGACGGCCGCGCCTGGGACCTCCTCTATGAAAAGGCCATCCGTTCGGTGCCGGCCGCCGTGCGGAGGGCCGACTTTCAGCATTTCTTCAGCGACTGGGAGTATCGGGACATCACCGACGAGGCCCTGGCCCGCTGCTACGACCACCTGGAACGCTACCGGGGACTCAGTCAGTTCCAGTGGTGGGTGCTGGGCTATGCCAAAAACATCCTGCGCAACCGCATCCAGCGGCAGCTCACCCACTGGAGGAACCAGTCCCTGCTGGAGCGCGCGGCGGACCAGCACGCCCTCTGTCAGGACCCGCTCCGGCTCCTGCTCCGGCTGGAGCGGGATCAGTTCCTGTGGGAGGCCTTCTATCAGCTGCCGCCCCAGGATCAGGCCCTCGTCTACCAGCGGGTCTTTTTTCAGACCGCCTACGCCACCCTGGCAAAATCCGCACAGCTGACCAGAGATCAGGTCCGCCGCCGCTGTCAGGACGCCCTCAACGCCATCCGCTGGATTTTTCTCCGCCGCTCCCGGACCAGGGGCACAGCGCCCCGCCCTCAGTGACCCGAGGGCCATCCACGCACCCGGAATACAGGTCACATTCTACCATTTTACAAGAAAAAAGTCAATTGCGCCCCGGGGCGGAACGTGGTATCATGGGGGCATGAATGCCGCGTCGCGCCGGCCGGGATCGGCGGACGCATGGGAGGGATACCATGAATCGCACACCCAAGGTGGCCGC
>CALXCW010000196.1 GCA_944386905.1 uncultured Oscillospiraceae bacterium | reverse complement strand
GCCAGCACGGCGGGCATGACGCCGACCAGGATTGCCAGAACCAAAAATAGGGAAAAGGCCCTGGAAATAGTTTTTTTCATGTCTTTACACCTCTTTCAAGTTTTCGAATCGTGCATGGAAATCGGTGCCCTTATTCTAGCACAGATTTGTTCCAAGGGGAAGGCCTGGGGTGAGAATTTACGAATATTTCATAAACCCCCGGCGTCTGCCCACAGTTTTCATAAGTAAAGACGAGATTGCCTCCGAAAAAGTTCCCGCTCCGGTAAAAATATTTCCCGCGCCAAAGCCGCCTCAGTTACCGCCGCCGCAGATGGGACAGGGTTCAAAGCCGTTGGCCTCCGCCAGCCGGCGGCTGTAGGCCCAGAATTTGCTGCGGGTAAACGCGCTGCAGTCGTAGCTGTGGTAGAGCCCCGTGCCGTTGTCCTCCACAAACACCACGTAGGCGTCCATAAAGTTTGCCTTCTCCACGTAGCTCTTCGTGGCCACCAGCGCCTCTTCCAGCTCCTCGACCTCCGCCTCCAGCTCCTCGGTCATGTCCAGAAGCTGGCGGTTTTCCTCCGTCAGCTGATCCAGCTGGCCCTGGGCGCTGCTGAGGTCGTACTCGCTCTGGTTCTGGCTGCTCTGGCTCCCGGCCAGCCGCCGCTCCAGATCCTCAATGGTCTCCGCCCGGGTTGCCAGCAGCTGCTCGGCCTTCTCCAGCTCCAGCGTCAGATCGTCAATCTGCTTTTGCATGGAGTCCGCCTCCTCCGCCCGCACCATCAGGTTCTCCTCCTGCACCCGCAGGCGGTTGCGCTGGACGAAGATATTCCCATACTGCCACGCGAGGAATCCCAGCGAAAGCGCCAGCAGCACGCTCACCACCGCCAGCGCCACCTTCAGCCCCACGGCGCGGCGGGGCGGCTGCACCTGGGGGCCCACCATCTGCGGCGCGCTGCGGCGCACCGGCACCGGCTTTTGCATCCGCCCCACCGGCGTGGGGATCCACGCCGCGGCCCGCTCCTCTCCCGCCGCTATGTCCAAATTCAGGCTGCATTCCTGGCAGAACAGCTCCCCCTCCGGGATCTCCTTGCCGCATTTGATGCACGTCAATGCCATCGCCCCTTCCGTGTTTTCCCCATTTTACCACGGTTTTTGACAAAAGTCCATGGCAGGGCCAGCCAGAGCCCTGCCCGGCGGGGCAATTTTATCTCTTCTGTTGCAAAAATCCTTCTTTTCCTCTATAATCAGGGGAGAAATTGAAGCATTGCGGCGCTTGCCGCGAAGAGGGAGAAACCATGGATCAATTTACCTTTACCGTGCCGTGCCTGTTCGGCCTGGAGGGGCTGGTGGGCGACGAGCTGCGGCGCATGGGCCTCAAGGACGTGGCCGTGGCCGACCGCCGCGCCTCCTTCACCGGCTCCATGGCCGACATGGCCCGGGCCAACCTGCGCCTTCGCATGGGCGAACGGGTGATGCTCCGCCTGGGCGCCTTCGAGGCCAAGACCTTCGAGGCCCTCTACCAGGGCGTCAAGGCCCTGCCGCTGGAGCGGTTCATTCCCCGCAACGGCCAGTTCCCCGTCAAGGGCTACAGCCTCAACAGCCAGCTCCACTCCGTCCCCGACTGCCAGGCCATCGTCAAAAAGGCCGCCGTGGATCGTTTGGGCCGCCACTACGGCCTCACGTGGCTGCCCGAGGACGGCGCCGTCTATCCCCTCCGCTTTTCCCTGATGAAGGACATCTGCGAGGTGTTCCTCGACACCTCCGGCGCGAGCCTGCACAAGCGGGGCTACCGCGCCGTGGCCAACCTCGCCCCCCTCCACGAGACCATGGCCGCCGCCATGGTCACCCTGGCGCGCTACCGGGGCCGGGAATTCTTCTGGGATCCCTTCTGCGGCAGCGGCACCATCGCCATCGAGGCCGCCCTGGCCGCCCTCAACCGCGCCCCGGGCCTGGGCCGCTCCTTCGGCGCCGAGCACTGGGACGCCGTCCCCGCCCAGGTCTGGCGGGACGCCCGGGCCGAGGCCAAGGATCTGGAGTACCGCGGCGACTACCGCATCCTCGCCAGCGACATCGACGAAGATTCCCTGGAAATCGCCCGGGCCAACGCCCAGAAGGCCGGCGTGGCCAAATATATCACCGTCCGCGGCGGCGACGCCACCCGCCTGAGCCTCCCGTGCGACAGAGGGATCCTCTGCTGCAATCCGCCCTACGGCGAGCGCATGGGCGAGCAGCAGTCGGCCCGGCGGCTCTACCAGGCCCTGGGCCGCCACCTCAAATACGCCGACGGCTGGAAAAAGCTCATCCTCTCCTCGGAGCCGGAGTTTGAGCGCTGCTACGGACGCCCGGCCGACAAGCGCCGCAAGCTCTACAACGGAAGGCTCCTGTGCTACGTCTATCAATATGAGGAGAAGCGTCGGCCATGAGACACGTCTTTCTTGTCAATCCCGCCGCCGGCCCCTGCGACCGGACGGCCCAGATCAAGCGCCAGGCCAGCGACGTGCTGGGACGCCGGGGCCTGCCCTTCACCCTGTGCGTCTCCCGGGGCCCCGGCGACCTCACCCACTACGCCCGGGAGGCCGCCGAGACCGGCGAGGATGTGGTGCTCTACGCCTGCGGCGGCGACGGCACCCTCCACGAGGTGGTCAACGGCGCCGCCGGGTTCGACAATGCCGTCATCACCCACCTTCCCTGCGGCTCGGGCAACGACTTCGTCAAGCTCTTCGACCAGCCCGACGCCTTCCGCGACCTAGAGCGCCTGCTCAACGGCCGGGAAGTCCACCTGGATCTCATCCGCGTCAAGGCCGACGGCCAGACCCGCTATGCCGTGAATATCTGCTCATTGGGCCTGGACGCCCGCATCGGCACCCAGGCAGGCCGCTACCGCCGCCTGCCAGTGGTGGGCGGCAAGGGCGCCTACCTCCTCTCCGCCGCCGTGGGCGTCCTCCAGGGCACCCACCAGCACTACACCGTGGACTTCGGCGGCCGCCGGGCGTAGTGGGTGAGGTCGCCGGGGCCCCGGGAGACGCACAGGGTGAAG
>CALXCW010000195.1 GCA_944386905.1 uncultured Oscillospiraceae bacterium | reverse complement strand
TGCGATAGTGTTAAAGTATTCACGATAATTGTATTCCTTTGCGTTCTGGTACAATGTCGGATTGTGTCGGGAGCGTGGAGGTTTTTCGTTTTCATGGGTACAAATTTTTATGGGGAGGTACCCAAAATGAGCGGTACTGTCAAATGGTTCAATTCTGAAAAGGGTTACGGCTTCATCTCCAATGATGACGGCAGCGGCGACGTGTTTGTCCACTTCTCCGCCATCCAGTGCGAGGGCTTCAAGAAGCTCGAAGAGGGCCAGAAGGTCAGCTACGAGGTAGAGCCTGATCCCAAGGACAACGGCAAGATGCGCGCTGTGAACGTCTGCGTGCTGTAATTTGCCCATGACGGTCGCGCCGCAAGAGGAAGCTCTTCGCGGCGCGGTTTTTATCTATAACATATCCTTCCGGCAAGGGTCGGAAAGCGGGAGGAATTGCAATGCAGCTCAACAACGGTTCCTGGCTGTTTCGAGAGGAGACGCAGGAGACCATCGAAACACTGTTCCAGCGAACCCTGGGCGAGGCGCCCGTCTGGGAGGCACAGCTTTTGGACGGCGGCCTTTTTAACACCACCTATTTGGTCACCTATGGTGCGGCGCGGGAGCGAGCCGTGCTGCGGCTGGGGCCGGTGGAGCGCTGGCGGATTATGGGCTTTGAGGAAAATCTGATGGAGGCGGAAGTCTATCTCTATGACATTTGCCGGGAGATTGGGATTCCCTGCCCCACGGTTTTGGCCTGGGGAAGAGACGATGCCGCCACGGGCCGGGATTTTATGATTACCCGCTATATCCCCTCCGTTGCCCTGGTCAATGCAGCCTTGCCGCCGGCCCGGCAGCAGGAGATCTGCGTTCAGCTGGGCCGCTATCTCCGCCAACTCCATGGGGTAAAAGGTGATTCTTTCGGCTTCGTCTCCCGGGTCTTGGCAGGGAAACGGTTCGATACCTGGAGCGCTGCATTTCTCTTTGAAATTGAGGACATTGTGGGACGGCTGGAGCGGTTTGGCGGATTGGACGCCGCGACGGCGGAGGCAGTGCGCGGCTGCTTTCACAATGGCCGGACGCTGCTGGATCAGGTGAAAACACCCAGTCTGCTCCATCTGGATCTCTGGGCGGGCAACGTATTGCTGGATGGCGATAGCATGGAGATTTTGGCGGTCATCGACAGCGACCGGGCTGTATTTGGCGACCCGGACTTTGAGTTTGCCGCCCCTTGGATGGAGGATCCTGCACTGTGCCGAGGCTATGGTTACCGGGGAATTGCCCGGGATGATCCGGCAAGGCAGGCACGCTGGCGTCTTTATCGCGCTTTCTTCTTGGCGCTGGATGCCTATGTGGGCCTGGGAGAATACAACAATCCGGGATTATTTCAAGAGAAAAAGGCGGCGCTTTTGGCGCTGTTGGAGCTTTGATTTGAGATCGTGGAAAAAATGAGCGCCGCAGCAAAGGCTGCGGCGCTTTTGAGTTGGGAGATTAGGCCTTGCCGGCGCAGCCCAGAACGTCCACCAGCTTGTGGCGAACCAGTTCCTTGATGTTGGCGCGGGCGGGCTTGAGGTACTCGCGGGGGTCGAACTTGTCGGGATGCTCGTTGAAGAAGGCGCGGATGGTGCCGGTCATGGCCAGGCGCAGATCGGAGTCAATGTTGATCTTGCACACGGACAGCTCGGCAGCATGACGCAGCTGCTCCTCGGGGATACCGACGGCGTCGGGCATCTTGCCGCCGTTGTCGTTGATCATCTTCACATAGTCCTGCGGGACGGAGGAAGAGCCGTGGAGCACGATGGGGAAGCCGGGCAGACGCTTGGAGACCTCTTCGAGGACGTCGAAGCGCAGCGGAGGGGGAACCAGAATGCCCTTCTCATTCCGGGTGCACTGGGCGGCGGTGAACTTGTAAGCGCCATGGCTGGTGCCGATGGCGATGGCCAGAGAGTCGCAGCCGGTCTTGGCGACGAACTCTTCCACCTCTTCGGGACGGGTGTAGGAAGCGGCGTGGGCATCCACTTTGACCTCGTCTTCGATACCGGCCAGGGTGCCCAGCTCGGCCTCGACCACGACGCCGTGATCGTGGGCATACTCCACGACCTTGCGGGTGATCTCGATATTCTCGGCGAAGGGCTTGGAAGAGGCGTCGATCATAACGGAGGTGAAGCCGCCGTCGATGCAGCTCTTGCAGGTTTCAAAGTCCGGGCCGTGATCCAGGTGCAGGGCGATGGGAATTTCGGGGCACTCAGCCACAGCGGCCTCCACCAGCTTTACCAGGTAGGTGTGGTTGGCATAGGCGCGGGCACCCTTGGAAACCTGCAGCACGACAGGGGCCTTCTCCTCGCGGCAGGCCTCGGTGATGCCCTGGACAATCTCCATATTGTTGACGTTGAAGGCGCCGATGGCGTATCCGCCGGCATAGGCCTTCTTAAACATTTCGGTGGTTGTAACAAGAGGCATTGGAAACAACTCCTTTACTGTATTCTTGTTTCATCTTATCAAATTCCAGGGGAAAATGCAATAGACGAAGTGGACAAGACCACGAATACAATTTTTCATTTTTTGGCAAATGGGGCAACCACCGCAAAGGGCTTGACCGATGCAGGCGCCGCTTTTATAATAATCTTGACCGGAAAACCCCGAGAACAGGAGGGAGAACCATGGAAAAAACCAGTCAAGCCCATGAAGCCGGCTCCATCATCACGCTGACCGCCCCGGACGGCGGCGACAGCGACTACCGGGTCATTGCCATCTACGAGGCGGCGGGTCAGCGCTACATCGCCCTGACGCCGGATCTGGACACGCCGGAGCTGGAGGCGAATATTTATTTGTTCCGCTACCTTGAAGAGGCGGGGCAGTGCAGCGTGGAGGAGATCGTGGAGGACGAGGAGTTCGCCTTGGCGGCGGATGCGCTGCAGCAAAATCAGCAGGCCCGATTCCTGGAGCCGGAGTGTCGGGAGTAAGGCGTATTCAAATATTCTTGAGGCCGCGGACATCCAAGTTCGCGGCCTCGTCGCTTTCCAGGTAGTCCAGAAGGGCCGCAGGGGTATTCGCCATGGCGTAGAGCCCCCGGCAGGCGGGCTTCATAAA
>CALXCW010000194.1 GCA_944386905.1 uncultured Oscillospiraceae bacterium | reverse complement strand
TGTACATTCTAGCGCAAACCTTCCGCCGGGGCAACGGCTATTTCTCCCTTTCGCCGCCCAAGTTTCAGTTGCAAATGCTCTGGGCCGGCCGGCTGGTGGTGCTGGCCATCGCGTTGGTGGCGCTGCTCATCGCTGCCAACCCCAACTCGGGCACCATTATGAACCTGGTGGAGAACGCCTGGGGCGTCTTTGGCGCTGCCTTTGGCCCGGTGATTCTCCTGAGCCTGTTCTGGCGGCGGTTTACCTTCTCCGGCGCCGTAGCGGGCATCGCCGTGGGCGCGGCGGTGGATATCCTCTGGCTGGTTTTCCTCAAGTCTACAGGGATCTACGAGATTCTACCCGGCTTTGCGGCGGGGCTCCTGGCGGCTATCATGGTGTCTCTTGTGAGCAAAGAGCCTGACGCGGCAACCAAGGCTCTCTTCGACCGGGCTGCCGTATCAGAAAAAGAGACAGTCCAATAAAAGTTTATCCCCGGCGTGTTCACGCGCCGGGGATAAACTTTTATCGCAAAATACCTGCGGAATTGATGACTGTGGTGGAATAGAGCAGCAGTACGTCGTCTACGTCGCTGAAATCCACGAATTGATCGAGATAGATGGAGTTGACATACCGCACGTCTACCAGGGTGATTTTTGCGTAACCCTCCAGCAACAGAGGAGCCAAGCTGGAGCCATAGGAGTCACGGAAGATGACCAGGGTACGGTCGGTGGCGGCATGGGGGTTTTCCACAGTGAGCACCGCCTGGGCGCCGCTTAAAAACACGTCGTAGCCGTCCAGGTTTTCAAACTTGGCCGGATCGTAGACCGTGGGGCTGGGGTTCTCCGGGCCGGAGACCAGGGCAGCCTGGGTGACGGCATTCTGAAGATACACCAGCGGCTCCGCCGGCAGAGGCAGGGCTGCCTGGCCGTAGTACACGCCTTGGAACCCCACTAAGGTCACGGCTTCGTAGGCGGATAGGGGGGAGAGGGAAAGCCCCATGGCCTCAGCCAGAGCGGCCACCACCCGGTCGAGTTTCTCCTGCCGCCAGTGGGAGTCGGTGGCATAGTAGTCCTGGGCGGTGAGGCTGGCGGTGAGGTCGATATATTCGGAGAAGGGAAGGCCGCTCTCCACCCGGGAGAAGAGGAGGTCGTAGTCCAGCGTGGGATAGCCATGACCGGGCGCCAGGTAGAAGTTCTTGTCGGGGATCACAGCGGTGTAGACCGTGGCGTCGGGGAAGTAGGTCTCGTGGAGGTAGGTCATCTTGTCCAGGAAGAGCTGGAGCTGCTTTTCGTCCAGGGTATCGTCCAGCTTCGAGGCAGAGCCCTCGGCGATATAGACGCCGTTGTTGTCCTTCTGGCCCAGGATATAGTACGTCCACACGGCCTTGAGGGTGCGCAGAGGATCACGTAGCGGGAACTGATCGAGGAGATATTCTTCCACTTCTTCCGAAAGCTCTGCGGAAAGAAGGCTCTGTGCAGTGATTTCGGGGAATTGCAGGAGCTTGCGCCGCTCCGCACGGGAGATGTCACCGTCTGGAAGCAGCAGATGTGCCACCATACCGCCCACCAAAATAAGAGAAAAGATGGCGATGGTCAGGCGAGACTTGGTTTTTTCCATGGTTTACCCTCCTTAAAAGCGGAAATAGAGGAACGGATTGAAAGAGCCGTCCACCAGGCAGGCGGTGACCAGGATCACCACGGCGCCCACCCATACCGGCTGGAGCACCGCCGCACTGCCGCCGTGGAGCTTTCGTGCCAGCCGTGCCGGCAGCGGCGTGGCGCCCAGGGCGCACAGCACAAGAAGCACCGCGTAGCTTCTGAGGTAGTATAGGGCTGTGGCGTTGACAAAGGGCAGTCCGCCCAGGCCGAACATCCGCCCGATTTCCAGAAGGGCGTCGGAGGCTGTGGCACTGTGGAAGAGCACGAAGCCCAGGATCGTCAGGAGCATCACATAGATCCGCGGCAAAATTCTGCCCTTGAGGTACTTCCCAAGGAAGAACTTCTCCACCAACAGCAAGATACCGTAGTAGAGCCCCCACAGGAGGAAGTTCCAGCTGGCGCCGTGCCAGATGCCCGTGAGCATCCACACGATCAGCACATTGCGCACCCACTTGAGCGTGGAGGTGCCGCTGCCGCCCAGGGGGATATAGACATAGGCGCGGAACCAGCTTCCCAGCGTGATATGCCAGCGGCGCCAGAATTCGGTGATAGAGCGGGAGAGGTAGGGGTATTGGAAGTTCTCTGGGAATCGGAAGCCCATCATAGCGCCCATGCCGATGGCCATGTCGGAATAACCGGCGAAGTCAAAGTAGATCTGGAAGGTGTAGGCGATGGCCCGCAGCCAGGAAAAGACCACGCTGCCCTCGGTCACAGTGAGCTCCGCCAGAAGGCCGATGGAATTGGCCAGCAGCACCTTTTTGCCCAGTCCCACGCAGAAACGGACGATGCCGCGGGAGAAGCCCTCGGTGTCCACGCTGCGTCCTTGGAGCTCGCGGGCCACGTCGCTGTAGCGGACGATGGGCCCGGCGATGAGCTGCGGAAAGAGGCAGAGGTAGGTGGCGTAAGAGGCGAAGTTTTTCTCCGCCCGGCTGTCGCCGCGATAGACGTCGATGACGTAGCTCATGTTCTGGAAGGTGTAGAAGCTGATGCCGATGGGGAGGCCCAGCCCTAGAGCCGGGATCGCGGTGCCGAGAACGGCGTTGATAGAACCGGTGAGAAAATCGGCATACTTAAAGAAGAGCAGAAACAGGAGATTAAAGAAGATAGCGCTCACTAGAGCAGGGCGGCAGTGGGGATGACGGGTCATGTAGAGACCATGGAGCCAGCCCACCAGGGCTGAAAAGGCCAGCAGCACGATATATACCGGCTCGCCCGAGGCGTAGAAGAGCACACTGGCGGCCAGAAGGACGTGGTTTTTCCAGCGCCAGGGGAGCAGCTGATGGAGCATCAGCGTGACGGGCAGGAAGAAGAATAGAAAGGTGACGCTGGAAAAAAGCATGGCATACCCTCCAATTGGAAAATTGATAAGCAGGAAGCAGCGCAAGATTGGCCGCAAAAAATCCCTGCCGGGGATGTTCCGGCAGGGGTGCAGGG
>CALXCW010000193.1 GCA_944386905.1 uncultured Oscillospiraceae bacterium | reverse complement strand
CCGTTGCGCGGCGGGATATTTCCCGGTATAATAGAGGCAAAAATAACCCGTCCATGAGGAGGTACCCAAGATGCGCGGCTACGAATCCTTTGTCACCAACGTCCGCAAGCAGGTGTTCACCGAGGTGGCCCGCTTGGCCTATGAGGGCGGCGACTATGCCCGGATGGAGGAAATCCCCTACAAAATCGTCCCCGGTGAGATCGCCTCCCACCGCGAGTCCATCTTTTTGGAGCGGGCCATCGCCGGAGAGCGGGTGCGCCTGGCCATGGGCCTGCCCCTGCGGCCCATCACCGAGCTGCGGCCCCTCTCCGAAGGCGTCAATGAGAGCGCCGTGGCGGAAAAATACTACGATCCCCCCCTCATCAACATCATCCAGTACGCCTGCCACGCCTGCCCCACCAAGCAGGTGCGCGTCAGCGACCTCTGCCAAGGGTGCCTCAGCCGCTCGTGCCACCAGGTCTGCCCCAAGGATGCCGTCACCTTCGTCCACGGCAAGTCGGTCATCGACCAGAGTAAGTGCATCAAGTGCGGCAAGTGCGCCGATGCCTGCCCCTACCACGCCATCATCAAGCTGGAGCGGCCCTGCGTGGCCGCCTGCGGCATGGACGCCATCGGCTCGGATGAATACGGCCGGGCCAAAATCAACCAGAGTAAGTGCGTCTCCTGCGGCATGTGCCTGGTGAGCTGCCCCTTCGGCGCCATCGTGGACAAGGGCCAGATCTTCCAGCTGATCCACGCCATGAAGTCCGGCTACCAGGTCATCGCCATCGTCGCGCCGTCCTTCGTGGGCCAGTTCGGCGACAAGCTCACCCCGGAAAAGCTCACCGCCGCCATGAAGATCCTGGGCTTTTCCTCGGTGGTGGAGGTTGCCGTGGGCGCTGACCTGTGCACCCTGGACGAAGCCAAGGAATACCTCGAGCGGGTGGAAAAGCAAAAGACCTATATGGGCACCTCCTGCTGCCCCGCCTGGATCTCCATGGTGGACATCTGCTACCCCGACCAGGCCGACCACATCTCCATGACCCTCACGCCCATGGTGCTCACGGCCCGGATGGTCAAAAAGGCCCACCCCGAGGCCAAGGTCTGCTTCATCGGCCCCTGCGCGGCCAAAAAGCTGGAGGCCAGCCGGGAGCATATCCGCAGCGACGTGGACTTTGTCCTGACCTTTGAGGAGCTCCAGGGGATGTTCGAGGCCAAGGAGGTCTGGTACGCCGACGTGGAGGGCGACGACCCGCTGGTGGAGGGCAGCGCCGACGGCCGGGGCTTTGCCGTCAGCGGCGGCGTGGCCGCGGCGGTGGAGCACGCGGTGAAGGAACTCCGGCCCGATGTGGAGATGAAGATCCAAAAGGCCGAGGGCCTCCGGGAGTGCCGGAAGATGGTGGCTCTCGCCAAGGCCGGGAAGTACAACGGCTATTTGCTCGAGGGCATGGCCTGCCCCGGCGGCTGCGTGGCCGGCGCGGGCACCATCCGCCCCATCCAAAAGGCCGCCAACCTGATTGCCGCATATAAAAAAGAGGCGCCCTTGCAGAGCGCCAGCCAGTCGGAGTACGCCCCCCTGGCCGAGAGCCTGGATTGAGGAAAAACACCAAGAACCATCCACCCCGTTTCGGCGGTGGATGGTTCTTTGCGCAGGGCCCGGGCCGCGGCGGTGTTATCCGGCCGCGCCGAAGGTCTGGCTGCACAGCAGCGCCCGGGTCACATCCCACCACGTCAGCCGCTCCACGGCCTCCGGCGCCACCAGAGGGATGGACTTGAGCGGCGCGCCGTCGCTGCGCATGGTCAGCGTTCCCAGCCGCTGGCCCGCCTCCACCGGCGCCGCCACCGACTCGGCCACCTCCACCTGGGTGGTCACCGTGGCCGCCTGGCCCTTCTCCACCAGCACCGGGGTGAGATCCTCGGCCACCGGCGTCACCGCTTCCGCCTTCCCCAGCTCCACCGCCACCGCCGGGATCTCCACCGCCTCGTCGGGGTAGACCAGGGCGTAATTGGCAAAGCCGAAGTCTAAGAGCTGCTTGGCCGACTGGAAGCGATCGCCGGAGGAGTCGCAGTGGAGCACCACGGCGATGAGCTCCATGCCGTCGCGCTCCGCCGAGGCCGAAAGGCAGTGGCCCGCCGCCTGGGTGTAGCCGGTCTTGAGGCCGGTGGTGCCGGAGTAGAAGCGCACCAGCTTGTTGGTGTTGCTCAATCCGAAGGCCCCGCCGCGCACCGTGTCCATCCAGATGGTGGTGTAGTCGCGGATCTTCTCGTGCTTCAAAAGCTCCCGGGACATCAGGGCGATGTCGTAGGCCGTGGTCAGGTGGTTCTCGGCGTCGGGGTCGTCGTCCAGCCCCGTGCAGTTGACAAAGTGGGTATTCTCCATCCCCAGCTCGGCGGCACGGCTGTTCATCCGCTCCACAAAAGCCGCCTCGGAGCCGGCCACGTGCTCGGCCAGGGCCGTGGCGCAGTCGTTGGCCGACACCACCGCCACGGATTTGATCATCTCATCCATGGTCATGGTCTCGCCGCTCTCCAGATAGACCTGGCTGCCGCCCTTGGCCGCGGCGGTCTCCGAGGCGGTTACCTGGTCGTCCCAGGAGATCCGCCCGGACTCCAGGGCCTCCATCACCAGCAAGAGCGTCATAATCTTTGTGACGCTGGCCGGGGGCAGGGGGGTGTGGGCATCCTTTTCAAAGAGCACCGTGCCGGTGGCGGCGTCCATGAGCACCGCCGACGGGGCGGCCACCTCCAGCGCCGCCGCCCCTGCAGGCAGGGCCAGCGCCGCCGCGAGGGACGCCGCCGTCAGCACCGCCAGAAGTTTTCGCAGCATAAAAAATCACCCTTCCTCTCATCGCTGCTACAGCCTATGAGAGAAAGGGGCGCAATATGCTCAGCCTGCCACGCGGTAGGGGGCCAACGCCTCCAGGAAATGGGCGGCGTCGTCCTCACTGGCGGTGCTCAAGACCCGCAGGGGCCGGTTGAGCCCCATACAAAAGAGACTCATAATGGACGTGGCGCAGGTGGTGAGGCCGCCGTGCTCCACATGGATGGGGAAATCCTGCCGGGTGGCCAAGGTGACAAAATCACGGATCTCCATGGGGTCTGAAAATCGGACGAT
>CALXCW010000192.1 GCA_944386905.1 uncultured Oscillospiraceae bacterium | reverse complement strand
GGGATGCCGATGACGTCCTCCACCTCCTGCTTGACCTCCTGGGGCCGGGCGGCGGGGAGGTCGATCTTGTTGATGACCGGCAGGACTTCCAGCCCCGCGTCGATGGCGAGATAGGTGTTGGCCAACGTCTGGGCCTCGATGCCCTGGGAGGCGTCCACCACCAGCACCGCGCCCTCGCAGGCCGTGAGGCTTCTTGAGACCTCATAGTTAAAGTCCACGTGGCCGGGGGTGTCGATGAGATTGAGGACATAATCCTGCCCATCGTCGGCGTGGTAATTCAATCGGACAGCGCGGGCTTTGATGGTAATGCCCCGTTCGCGCTCCAAGTCCATGTTGTCGAGAATCTGATCTTCCATCTCCCGTTTTTCCACGGTGTTGCAGGCCTCTAAAAGCCGGTCGGCCAGAGTGGATTTGCCGTGGTCAATGTGGGCGACGATGGAAAAATTGCGGATATGGGATAGATCGGTCATAGGTTGTCCCTCGCTTGTCTTGAATCTGGGAAGGTCATGTGCACGGCACCCTGTGGGGGCGGCCTATCGGGCCGCCCCTCATGTCACTGCACGGTGTTTTCTTCGTAGGTAGTCTCGTACTTGCTCTCCTGGGAGAAGAAGGCGTCGAGGATGGGGCGGACGACGTTGGAGAGATTGCCGCCCTGGGCGCCGTGCTCGACGTAGACCGCAATGGCGATCTGCGGATCATCCGCCGGGGCATAGCAGACAAAGCTGGCGTTGTCCGAACCGCCCGAGCCATGCTGGGCCGTGCCGGTCTTGGCCGCGATGGTGACGGGATAGTCGCTGAGATAGCTGTTGGCCGTGCCGGAGTAGTCCGAGACGGTCATCTTCATGCCCTCGTTGATGCAGGCAATGGTTTCCTCGTCCATTTCCAGCCGGCTCAAGACCTCCGGTTCGCTCTCTTCGATGAGATCCTGATAGTCCCAGGACACCACGCGGCTGAGGATCGTTGCCTTGTAGCGAGTGCCCTCATTGGCCAGGGCTGAGACGTAACAGGCCATCTGCAAGGGCGTGAAGGCGTTCAGGCTCTGGCCGATGGCGGCCTGGAGCTTATCGCCGTCCACCCAGGCGGTCATGTCCGTGCCGACAAAGACCTCGGCCTTGGTATCGGCGTTGGCCCGGGTGCCGGTGTTCTCGACGAGCTCGATGCCCGTGGGTTCGCCCAGGCCCAGCTGCCGGGCCACGTAATCCATGTCGGTGGTGGCCACCTGGAGGCCCACCTCATAAAAATAGTAGTTACACGACACCGCCAGGGCCTGCATCATATTCACCGTGCCGTGGGTCTGCGTGCCGCCGGAGCTGCGCCAGATGTAGCAGGCCGGGGCATAGCCCTCCAGCTCGTACTTGCTGTAGACGCCTTGGTCGGTGACCTGATAGTAGGCGCCCACATTGGCATACTCCATGGCCGTGATGGCCGTGACCATCTTATAGATGGAGCCAGGGGCATAGGTGCCCAAAAGGGCGTGGTTGTAGAGGGGATTGCCGTCGGCCTCGGCCAGCTCGTTGAAATCCAGGTTGTACCGGGCCGGATCGTAGGTGGGATAGGAGGCCATGGCCAGAACTTCGTTATTCTTCGCGTCCAGCACCACGCAGGCGCCGGAGTCGGCGTCTTTGCCCTCCTGCTTGGAGCCCACGCCGTTTTCCTGGAGGTTTTCGATCACCTGGGCCAGGGCGTTCTCCGCCGTGGCCTGCAGGCCGATGTCGATGGTCAGCTCCACGTTGGAGCCGGGCTCGGGCGTCTGGAGGTACTGCTGCTCGAGCACCTCGCCGGTGGAGAGCAGCGTCGTCTCAAGCAGGCCGTCCTTGCCGTGGAGATAGTTCTCAAAGGCCAGTTCCACGCCCTCGCGGCCCACCGAGGCATCCATGGCGTAGCCCAAATCCTTGTAGATCTCCTGGTATTCGTCTTTCTCCATGGCGCCCATGTGGCCCAGAATATGGGCGGCATAGGTGGTGTTGTACTCCCGTACCGTGGTCGTCTCCACCATGACGCCGGGTACGCCCAGCTCCATCACCGCCGCCAGCTCTTCGGACGAAACGTCCCGCGCCAGGACGTAGTTGTCCAAAGGCATGCCCTCCACCAACCGGATGGAGAGTTCAAAGCGCACGGCGATGAGGCGGTACTCCTCCTCATCGCTGAGGCCCTCGGGGATGTTGTAGTCGGCGCGGAGGTTTCGCATCAGATTCTGCGCCGACATATCGGGATCCCAGCCGCGGCTGGTGAGGAATTTGCGGAAATAACCCTGCCAGACTTCGGAATACTCCTCCAGGGTGTAGGTGTAGGGCCGGGTCTCGCTGACGGGGAAGTTGCTCTCCACTTCAATGCCCAGCTGGTCGCACAGCTCCAAGAGCTCCAGAAGCGATTCGTTGGGGCTGGGGCCGTTGAAGAAGGGATAGCTGATGATGAGCAGGTTGTAGCTGGCGCGGTTGCTCACCAGCACTGTGCCGTTGCGGTCGAGAATCTGCCCTCTGGCAGCGTCCACATTCGTCCAGATGGTCAGAGAATTGGCCGTGCGGATGGCTTCTTCATCGCGGGAGGACTGCAAGGCGTAGAGCCGGAAGGTAAAAAGCGCCATAATCAGAAGGATCATCACAATGAACACACTGGTACGGAAACGGGCCCGTCGGTTCATTCAGTCCACCACCTTTCCAATGCCGCGGCAGATAAGGTAGAGAATGGGGCACGCCAGCAGACTCAAGCCCGTGCTGATGAGCACCCACCGGCCCAGGGCCGGAGCGGCGTCGGCAAAATAGAAGTTGAGGAAAAACACGATTCCCTCGTGGAATAACAAAGCAAAGGCGCTGAGCCCCAAGGCCTGGAGAAAGCCGGGGCGAAACACCGCCGTGCAGAGGTAGCCCGCCGCGATGCCGAGGACTGTCCAGGTGAGGATGGACACGGGGCCGTCGTCCGCGCCGGTGCAGCACCAAAACAGGGCGCACAAAAGGGAGAACAGTCCCCCCACTTCATGGCCCAGGCGCATGGAAATCAGCACAATGACCATGGGCAGGAGACTGAGCTTAGCGCCAAAGAACCGCTGGCGGCCCAGCGCCACCTCCTCCACCAGGAGCGTCAAAAGAAACAGCAGGGCGTAGAGGCCCCACATGAGGTATTTTTTATAGACTTGCGATGCGTGCATGGGAGCTCCTTTC
>CALXCW010000191.1 GCA_944386905.1 uncultured Oscillospiraceae bacterium | reverse complement strand
GGGGCTCTTTGCCCCCCGCACAGACCCCCTGCTGCTCTGTCCCAAGCGCCAGTAGCAAGGTTTCTCGACAGTCTGAAGCCTCCCTCTCGGGAGGCTTTTCGGAGGTTTTACGACAGGCTCAACCCATCGAAGGCCGCTGTGAAGGTCTCGGCCATGGCAGCGGCGTTGTCGGCGTCGGTGACGAAGGCGTAGACATAGGCCCTTCCCTCGTCCAGTACCAGCACGCCGTCCCACACGCCGCTCTCACTCTGGCAGGTGAAGCGCCAGGCGCTTTGCCCCAGCTGCTCGGTGAGGGAATCGCGCTCGGCGACCACCACCACCTGGGCCTCCTGGCCGGCGGCCTCGGTCACCGCCTGGGCCACCACGGCCTCGGCGTCGGTCTCATCCGTGGCAAAGGAGAGGTTGTAGATGGTGGTGAGGCCGTCCTCGGTGCGGTCGATGTAGCGGTAGCCGTCGGCGCTCTGGGTGGACTCCACCGACGTCAGACCGGTGAAGGTCAGGGTCGTCCGCAGTGCCGGCTGGCTCTCGCCGCCGTCCAGGGAGAGATAATACACCGCGTCGGCGTTGTCGGCCATGTGCAGCTGCACGTCGGTGTCCAGGTAGAAGCTGCCGCACACGCTGCCCGAGGCGTCGTACATGTCGTAGCGGCCGGCATCTTCCTCGTAGACCAGGGTGCCCTTGGTTTCCAGGGTGCCCTCGGCGTCGTAGTGTTCAAAGTGCCCCTGGCCGTCCAGTACCAGATAGGCCGTCTCCTGGGAGCCGTAGAGCCGCCAGGTGCCTGCTGCGGGGGCGGAGACTTCCTCGGTTTCATCCTCGGCGGAAGAATCTGCGTCAGGTTCCTCAATCTCGTCTACGGTTTCATCCTCGACGGTCTCTTCCGGGGTCTGCTGTGTGCCGTCCTCGGTGGTCTGGGTGGGAGTGTTGTCCTCGTCTTGGCTGGACTGGGCCGTGCAGGCTGCCAGTACCGCCGTCAATGCCAGCATCAAGGCCAGCAGGATCATTTTGTTTCGCTTCATAAAAACTCCTTTCTCCGGCCTGTGGCCGGTGGCAGTAAATCATTCGATTTGCGCCATTGTAGCACAGCCGCCGGAGAAAACCATGAAGAATCCGTAAATCTTCCCGCCTGGCCGCCTTGACAAATTCTCTCTACAAGTGTAGAATAAGGATATACTACAATTGTAGAGGAAGTGATTCCATGGCTAAGACCTTCACGCGGCTGCCCGACGCGGAGCTCTCGGTGATGCAGGCGCTGTGGCGCTGCGAGCCCCCCGTCGGCCGGGACGCCCTGGAGGTGATTCTGTCCACGACCCATCCCATGGCGCCCACCACCCTTTTGACGCTCCTCACGCGCCTGGAAAACCGGGGGTTTCTCTCGGTGGAGAAGGTGGGACGGCGCAGTGTCTACACGCCGCTGGTTTCCCAGGCGGACTATCTCGCGGCCCAGAGCAAGACCTTTGTGGAAAAGCTCTTTGGCGGGAGCATGTCGGCCTTTGCTTCGGCGCTGTGCCATAGCGGCCTGAGCCGGGAGGAGCTGCAGGAGCTGCGGCGGCTGTTGGAGGAGGGAGAGCTGTGAGCAGTGATGCGGTGTTGCGCTGCTTTTTTCTTTTGCTGATTGCGGGGTTCCTGGGCTATTCGGTGTTCCGCCGGGACGAGCTGGATCGCACGCCGGAAGCCGACACGGCCAATCGCTATCCGCCCTTTTTTGCCACGCTGATCCTGCCATTCTTTTTGGCTTGGCTGCTGGTGGGCTGCCTGGTCGCGCCGGAGCGGGGCTATTGCCTGCGGCGTTTTTTTGCCATGCTGGCGTTGATCACGGTGCATCTGAGCCTCTATCAGCTGCTGCTTCTGGCCCTGCGGCCCCTGCTGGAGCGGTTTCTCAGTGCCAGGGCCTGCGCGGTGCTGTGGCTGCTGCCCAACTTTCTCTATTTCACCCAGCAGAGCTGGTGCTTGCCCGATGTACCACGGTGGATCATCATCTTGCCGGCCTGGGCGCCGGCGGTGTTGGGTGCCGTGTGGGCGGCGGGATTTTTGGCAGTGCTGGGGCAGAAGATCCTGGTGCATCTTTCCTACCGGCGGCGAATCCTCCACAATGCCGTGCCGGTAACCGACCGGGCGGTGTTGGAGATCTTCGACGTCGAGCGGCAAAACGCCGGGCGTAAGACGCCCAAGTACCGGCTGGTGATTTCTCCTGCGGTGAAAACGCCCCTCTCCATCGGCTTTTTCCAGCGCTCCATCCGGGTGGTGCTGCCACGGCTAAACTACAGCGCCGAGGAACTGCACCTTATCTTCCGCCACGAGCTGGTGCATTTGGGCCGGGGCGACAGCGTAAACAAGTTCTACCTGGCTTTCTGTACGGCCCTGGGATGGTTCAATCCCCTGATGTGGATGGCCATGGCGCGCGGCGCCGACGACTTAGAGCTCAGCTGCGACGAGACGGTGCTCCTGGACGCCGATGCGCAGACCCGCCGCACCTACGCCTCGCTTCTTCTGCGTACAGCGGAGGAGGGCCGTGGGTTCACCACCTGTCTGTCCGTCTCGGGCAACCTGCTGCGGCGGCGGCTCAGGCGGGTGACGTCGGACGGGTGGCAGTACGCCGGCGGGCTGGTGGTGGCCGTGCTGCTGTTTCTTCTGTGCGCCTCCACGGGCTTCGTGGCCCTGGGAAGAGCGTGTGGAACCGGAGCGGAGGTGATTTTCGGCGGTGACGTGGAGGCCTACACCCTCACCGAGGTGCGCTACAGCGAGAATCCCTATTCCATGGAGCGCACATGTGCCGACCCGGACGCCTTTACGGCCTATCTTGCCTCCCTGCCTCTGGAGGAAGCATTGTGGGATGTGTCTTATGAAAGTCCCTATTACTTTGACGCCACATACCACAGCGAAGAAGGCACGGTGGTGGTGGAGATCGTGGAGGGGTATCTCCGGGTGATTCCCTTCAGCGGCAACCTCTCCTCGCATTACTACCGCGTCGAAGTGGATGAATCTTACCTGGCCTCCCTATTGACGTAGACCACTAAAACCCCCTCCTGCCGGTGGCGTGAGGGGGTTCGGCTTTCATAGAAAGGCAACCACCGGCTATGCCGGTGGTACAAAAAAAGTTCTACTCACGCTCTATCGTCTCTTTCCGCAGCTTGTACATGCGGGCATAGAACGGTGTATACCGGG
>CALXCW010000190.1 GCA_944386905.1 uncultured Oscillospiraceae bacterium | reverse complement strand
GAGCCGGTGGAGCAGCAGGGGTTGCAGCAGGCATTGGCCACGAAGTCGGGGAAAGTGATCGAGGCGCGACCGGAGCCGCAGGAAGAACAGGAATTGCAGGCCATGATAAAACCCTCCAAAAAAGATGTCGTGAAGGCGTCTTGCCTCCACGACATCTTATGCCCCTGGGGCCTCCGGTGTCACATCCAGCTGTCAAAAATAATGGTATCGTCCAGATTGGGCGCCGGTTTGGGCCCCAGACTGCCCTCAGGCCGCAGCAGGGCGTCCTCCTGACCGGTCACCGCACCTTTGACCGGCGGCACGGGCCGGTCGCGCAGCTCATGGGCCACCGAGCTTTCCTTTTTCCGTTGCATGGTATCACCCCGGGCTTATTGTGCGTTGCCTGCGGTGGGTTATGCACGATTCGTAGAAAATTCCGGCGAAATCTTGCATGCAGTGGGGAATTATTGTATCATAATGAAAATTCAACCAAAAAGGAGCCACGCCCATGACCCATCTGCGCGACGAAATGGAGCACGCCGTACACAAGGTCTACGAGGGTCTTTCTGAAGAGCGCGTCATTGCCCACAGCCGCCACCGGCGGAGAATGCACTGGATTCTCCGCCTGCGAAACGTGGCGGTGGCTGCGGCGGTGGTGCTGTTTTTACTGTCGCTGTTCCACCCGCCGGGGCGCAATCTGCTCAAAGCCGTGGCCTATTTCCTCGGCGCCCTGGCCTACCTGGGGGAAATCCTCATTTTGACCGACTGCTTCACCCACCGTGTGCCCTACCGGGAGATGTTCATGGCCTACTGCTTTGGCCCGCTGTATCTCCTGCTGGGCGTGAGCTATCTCACCGACCACTAAATTTTAGGAGGCATTGCCATGATTCGTCACGTAGTCATGTGGAAATTTAAACCTGAGGAGCAAGCTGCCATGGAGACCTTCCTCCAGGGCCTTCGGCAGCTGGACGGCGTGATCCCAGAGCTGCTGCATATGGAGATCGGCGTCAACTGTAAGCCCGGCAACGATTTCGATGCCTGCCTGATTGCCGATTTTGCCGATCTCGACGCCCTGGAGCGGTATAAAAACGACCCGCGCCACGTGGCCGTCTCCCGGCTCTGCAAATCGATCCGCACTGCCCGAGGCGCTGTGGATTTCCAATTCTGACGACGCATTTCTAGGAAATAAATTTCCAATTCGCCGAAAAATGGACAAATTATGAACGTTCTGTTGTTCTTTTGTGAATTTTAGCACTCTCACCTTGACAGTGCTAAAACAACGTGGTATAACAGAATTGTTCCAAGGAGGAGGGCGAAAAGCTCCCCTCGCAGGGCAAAGGATAAGCAATGAAATGGAGGAATGACTTATGTTGCCCAGCATTTTCGGTGAAAATTTGTTCGATGATCTCTTCCGCGATGATTTTGGCATGTTCCCGGTCAGCCGGGAGCTCTATGGCAAGCATGCCAAGAATATGATGAAAACCGACGTCCGTGAGACGGAGGATACCTATGAGCTGGATATCGACCTGCCTGGCTTCCAAAAGGATGAGCTGAGTGTGGATCTCAAGAACGGCTACCTCACCATTCGGGCCACCAAGGGCCTTGACAAGGACGAGCAGGACAAACACGGCCGCTATATCCGCCAGGAGCGCTATGCCGGCTCCATGAGCCGCAGCTTCTACGTGGGCGACGTGCCTATGGAGGCTGTGAAGGCCCGCTATGCCGACGGCATTCTTCGCCTGTCTCTGCCCAAGGCGGAGAAGAAGGCGCTGCCCAAGCCCACCACCATCTGCATCGAATAAGGCTGATCGAATCAAATTCCCAAAGAGGCCCCCGCCGGTTTTACCGGCGGGGGCCTCAGCGCGTTATGAGATGATGCCAAAGGAGAATTTTACCGCCAGGATGCGCATAACGCTCTCATCGATACGTGCCTGGGTGAGCGTGCCGTCCTCCAGGGCGGCCTGCACACCGTCAAAGGCGGCCTGGAGATCCTGCGGCATAAGCACCATGTCTGCGCCGGCCTGGAGGGCCAGCACAGCGGCCTCCCCGCTTTCGTAATAGTCGGTGATGGCGCCCATCTGGTGGGAATCGGTGACGATGAGCCCCTGGAAGCCCAGCTCTTCGCGTAGGTAGGTCATCACCTGTGCCGAAAGATCCGAGGGAAGGTCGGAGAGATTGGCGTTGGTGAGGTGGGAGACCATCACCATGGCCGCGCCCTTGTCAATTCCCGCCTGGAAGGGGATCCATTCGCAGCTGCGAAGCTCCTCCACGGTGCGGTTGGAAACGGACTTTCCTTCATGGGTGTCGTTTTCAGTGCTGCCGTGGCCGGGGAAGTGCTTGAGGCAGGAGACCATCCCGCCGCGCTGCAGGCCCTCCACCATGGCGCTGACCATGGCGGCGGCCACCTGGGGATCGTCGCTGTAGGAGCGGTCGCCGATTTCGGTGTTGTTGGGATTGGTGACCACATCGGCCACCGGGGCGAAATCGACATTGAAGCCCAGCGCGGAAAGCGCCTGTGCCAGAGCGCTGCCCACCTGGTAGACCTCGGCCATGTCGGCTCTCGCGCCGTAGTCGGCGGCGGCCTCAAAGTGGGTCACGCCCATGGCCTCGTTGCTTCCCACCCGGCTGACCCGGCCGCCCTCCTCGTCCACGCACAAAAACAGGGGCGTTTTGGCGTAGGACTGGGTGTTGGAGAGCATGGAGATGGTCTGCTCCCGATCCACCAGATTGGCGGCAAAGTAGCAGATGCCGCCCACCGGCTTCTCGGCCAGAGCCGCCCGGGTGGTGTCGCCGGCCTGGGTGGCCAGGTTCACGCCGGTGAGGGACTCGGGAGTGGTAATAAAGAGCTGCCAGATCTTTTCCTCCTGGGTCATGGAAGCCAGATACGACTGGATTTGTGCGGTGAGGTCGCTGGTGTCGGAGGGCGCTTCTTCCGTATCGTCCGCCGGCTGGGGATCGGAGGGCTCGGGCTCCGGTTCCGGTTCTTCCGGCGTTTCGGGCGTCTCCGGCGGGGGTTCCTCCGCTTCACCGACGAAGCTCTGATCGGAGGACAGAGTTCCGGGCGGATCCTGGGCAGCCTTGGGCACGGCGCGGAAGAGGAAGAAAGCCGCAAATGCCAAAAGCCCCAGGGCCAGCACTATGAGAATGATGCTGATGACAATACGCACGGTGCGCATGGATATTACCTCCTCGTGGCGGCTTC
>CALXCW010000189.1 GCA_944386905.1 uncultured Oscillospiraceae bacterium | reverse complement strand
CGGCCAGCACCCAAAGCCGCCGTCGTTTTTTCAAGGAGATCCCTCCTGTCTACAGTGTGGGGGCGGCCTGTATGGCCCGCAGCGCCTGAGGGGCAGCTTGCGGGCGGGCACGCGGCCCGCCCCTACGGCGCCAAGGGGAGGCTTTTTGCGGCTCGCCCCTGCGGATCCATCCTCTGCGCCGCTGTTTGGGTTTCTAGTATATCACATTCACCCTATGGGGAAAAGCAACATTCTATGAACAAAAATAACCCTTGACAAATTTCCTTCTCTGTCTTATAATTAGTTTCGCTTTGGACGATTAGCTCAGCTGGTAGAGCATTCGCTTGACGTGCGAAGGGTCAGCGGTTCGAGTCCGTTATCGTCCACCAAAAAAGGAACGACACGCTCTGCGTGTCGTTCCTTTTTTGGTGGCGGCTTTCTTGCGAAAGCCCTGTCGCCTGCGGGCGGGTTTTGAACGTGCAGGGGACGCTTTGTCCCCCGCACACACCCCCTGCTGCTCTCGATTCATACGCCTTTATCATATTCCTGCAAATTCTCAAGCACGCTCTGCGTGTCGTTCCTTTTTTGGTGGTGGCTTTCTTGCGAAAGCCCTGTCGCCTGCGGGCGGGTTTTGAACGTGCAGGGGACTTTTTGTCCCCCGCACACACCCCCTGCTGCTCTCGATTCATACGCCTTCATCATATTCCTGCAAATTCTCAAGCACGCTCTGCGTGTTGTTTCTTTTTTGGCGGCAGGGGTTTACCTTTCCTCAAAAATACGGTAAAATATCCAGGAATGGGGGGACAAGTATGGAATTACGCTGCCCGGTCTGCGGCGCGCCGCTGCGCCGGCGGGAGAACGCCTTTGCCTGCGCCGCCGGGCACAGCTTTGACCTGGCCCGGCAGGGCTATGTCAATCTGCTCACCGTCTCCCAGAAGCACTCCAAGTCCCCCGGCGACACCAAAGAGCAGGTCAATGCCCGGCGGGCCTTCCTCTCGGCGGGGTACTACCGGCCCATCGCCGAGACCCTGTGCCGCCTGGCCGCGCCCCTCGAGCCCCGGCGGATCGTGGACGCCGGCTGCGGCGAGGGGTACTACTTGGACGCCCTCCGCCAAGCCCTCCCTCAGGCCGAGCTCCTGGGGCTGGATATCTCCAAGGAGGCCGTGCGCTGCGCCGCGGGGCAGTACAAAGTCCCCACCTTCCTCACCGCCACTGCCGCCGCCATGCCCCTCTTCGACCAGTCCGCCGACCTGATCCTCTCCCTCTTCGCCCTGACGGCGGCGGCGGAGTTTCACCGGGTACTCACGCCGGGAGGCCACTTTTTGCAGGTCTTGGCCGGGGAGGCGCACCTTTTGGGCCTGAAATCCATCATCTATCCCCAGCTTTTCCACAAGGAGAAGATCTCCCACCCGGTCTTGCCGGGATTTTCCCTGGCAAAGAGCGAGACGCTGGAATTTTCCTTCACCCTGGAAACCCAGCGCGATGTGGAAAACCTCCTGTACATGACGCCCCACGTCTATCGGATCTCCCGGGAGGGCCTGGCACGGCTGCGGGCCACGCCCCGGCTCACCGACCGGGCCCAGGTGATTTTCAATCTTTATCGCAAGGAGTAGCCCATGCTGGACAAACTAAAAGCGGTGGAAGACCGCTACAACGAAATGGC
Organism: uncultured Oscillospiraceae bacterium; assembly: GCA_944386905.1. Taxonomy (GTDB): domain Bacteria; phylum Bacillota; class Clostridia; order Oscillospirales; family Oscillospiraceae; genus Avoscillospira. Next base: position 1,543 of record CALXCW010000189.1, on the reverse strand, counting down.
CGCGCGGGCGGCCCAGCCCGACTTCTACGCCGACCCCCAGGCGGCGGCCAAGCTCTTAAAGGAGCAGCGGCAGCTGGAGCCCATCATCACCGCCTACCGCGCCTATCAAAAGACAAAAAAGGAGGCCGCCGACCTCCGGGAGATGCTGGACGGCTCTCTGGATGAGGAGATGCGCCAGCTCTGCCAGGAGGAATTTACCCAGGCCAAAAAGGACTTGGAGCGGCTGGAGGAGGAACTGAAGATCCTCCTGCTGCCCCGGGATCCCAACGACGACAAGGATGTAATCGTGGAGATCCGCGGCGGCGTGGGCGGCGAGGAGAGCGCCCTCTTTGCCCACTCGCTCTACCGGATGTACACCATGTACGCCGACCGCCGGGGCTGGAAGGTGAGCCTGCTCAATTATAATGAGACGGAGCTGGGCGGCGTGAAGGAGGCGGACTTCGTGATCTCCGGCGACGGCGCCTATTCCCGGCTGAAGTTTGAATCCGGCGTCCACCGGGTGCAGCGGGTGCCGGAAACCGAGTCCGGCGGCCGGGTGCACACCTCCACGGCCACTGTGGCCGTGCTGCCGGAGATGGAGCCGGTGGACGTGGATTTGAGGCCCGAGGACATCGAAATGCAGGTGTTTCGCTCCTCAGGCGCCGGCGGCCAGCACATCAACAAGACCTCCTCGGCGGTGCGCCTGATCCACAAGCCCACGGGCATCGTCGTCTCCTGCCAGGAGGAGCGCAGCCAGGTGCAGAACCGGGAGAAGTGCATGCAGATGCTGGCCAGCAAGCTCTATGAGATCGAGCAAAGCCGCATCACAGACCAGGTGACCAGCGAACGCCGCAGCCAGGTGGGCACGGGCATGCGCAATGAGCGCATTCGCACCTACAATTTCCCCCAGGGCCGGGTGACGGATCACCGCATCGGCCTGACGCTCTACCAGATCGACAGCATTATGGACGGGGATCTTGACCCCATCCTCGACGCGCTGATCACCGCCGATCAGGCCGAGAAATTGAAACAATCCCAGTCGTAGGGCAGGCCGCAAAGCCTCCCCTCCGGGCGGCCATGTAGGCCGCCCCTACGCCCACGCTTGCAGTTTTTCCCGTAGGGGCGGGCCCTGTGCCCGCCCGCAAAGCCTCCCCTTTCAAAAGGGGAGGTGGCGCGGCGTCAGCCGCGTCGGAGGGGATCAGAACTTCCGGTGACCGCGGGCTTTCGTTCGATCCCCTCCAGCAGAGCTGGATGGAGAATTCTACGGGACTTCGTCCCTAGAAATCCCGGCCAAGGCCGGCATTTCAAGAATTCTTCAATCAGTCAGCCTAACGGCTGACAGCTCCCCTTATCAAGGGGAGCCTTTGGCTGGTGCAACTCCGGAAAGCCTCCCCTCCGGGCGGCCATGTAGGCCGCCCCTACGCCCACGCTTGCAGTTTTTCCCGTAGGGGCGGGCCGCGTGCCCGCCCGCAAAGCCTCCCCAATACCCGAAAGAAAGAAGCATCCCCATGGACACAAAACTCTTCACCTCGCCGCTCTCCGCGGCCGCTTTGGACGAAGCCGC
>CALXCW010000188.1 GCA_944386905.1 uncultured Oscillospiraceae bacterium | reverse complement strand
AACAGCACACAGCTTGCTTTCGCTTTGCTGCGTGCTGTCTTTGTGAGGTTCCTTCCTTGCTAACTAAGTGACATTGCTTTCGGGGTGCGGATCTTTTTTGGCGCCGATGATCCCAACCTCGGAGCAACGGTTCGACGCCCGCCCGCAGGCGGGTGTGTCGGAGCGCAACCGCCGCTTGCGGCGGCACTTGGCGCGGAGACGCCGGCCACCGGCACCACGTCGGAGCAAAGTCCGCTTTGCTCCGACGTCTTTTTATGCCTATGGCAGCACCGCACAATTTGGCAAGAGCATTCGGCCAAAGATTTTGTCTCATACGAAAGTTATAAAAGGGCGGGAATACTGTATGTATTTCCCCCTTTTATAACTGCACGGATGGGGCAAAAGATTGGGCGAAGGCCGCAGACACAATTGTGCGGTGATGCCCTATAGCAAAAAAGACGTCATGCGCCCGCTCCCTTGCTCCTCCTTTCCAAATCACAACCGCTTACGCTGGGTTGTGATTTGGTTTTGGGTGCAAATCTGGAAGCGCGGCGTTGGAGCAAAGTTTTTCAAGCGCGGCACAGCCGTTCCGGGCCGGCGGACTTTTAATAGTCGATCCGTCCGGGCGTTGCGATTTCGTCCATGGTGTTGGTGCAGCCAATGGAATTGTCGGGGCGGCGCTTTGTGATGAGGCTCTCTTCCAAAAGCTCGGCAATGGTGTCCAGTTCGCCGTCCGCAAAGGCGCGCATTTTCTCGCCGGCCGTTTCCATACGGGCGGCGACGCCGCCTAAGCGCACCTCAAGAATCTCGAAGCCGTTGGGCTTATTGGTCGATTCCCACAGCTGCCTCCACAGCCGCCGCAGCCGATGGATCGCCTCCACGGTGGCGGGCACGCCGTCGGCAAGTTTTGCGGCCATGACCCGGTCGCGGTTCCGAACCGCGTCTCCCGCGTGCTCGTGCCAGACGCATTTTTGCGCCAGCACGTCCGCGAGCTCCGCATAAAACGTGAACAGCAGGCGGTAGGCGGGCTGCTCGGCAGCGTGGCGCGTATACAGCGCGGTCAGAGAAGCGTAGTGCGCCGCCAGCTGGAAACCGGCGGTATCCGCCTCAAAGAGCTGAATCAGCGGATCCTGATAGAGCAGGAACTTGCAGGCGTTGACGGGATCGGAGGGATGCCCGCTCATGCCGGGGACTTTGTTGAGCAGGCTGATGTCCAAGAAGGCCTGAGGGTCTGCGCCGCAGCAGCGGCGGAACCGAGCAAACAGCGCCTCTTGATTGTATGCGCCGGTATAGGTCATCTCACCATAGAGCTGCAGGGCCAGCAGCGCGGCGGTCATATTTGTCTCGGCGCCGTTGTCGCCCCAGGCTGTCGCCAGCGCGAGGGGGATTCCGGCCTTCATGGCGGCGCTCAGACCCGCAACGGAATTTTCGATGGCGGTGGGATAGTCGGGCGCGGGGCCGATCCACGTCCAAATGCCGCCGGCAAAAGCCGTGGGCGCCGGGAACTGGGCGTGCTTTTGCAATGCGTCGGCGTATTTGGCTTCGTCTGCCTGGTAGTAGTCCCAATACACCAGGGTGATCCGCGGGTCTACCGCTGCCTTTGCCTTTTCCGAGGGCATGCCGGGGCTGTGGTAATCCCGGCCGTCCAGATGGAAATACATGTCGCTCCACATCATGGCCTTCAGACCCAGGCGATCTGTGATTTCCAAAAGCCGCTTGAGATGGCGGCCGATGACGCTGTGGGGATCCTCATAGCCCCATCGCATCAGATGGGCGCCCAGGCCGACGCCGAAGGCCTCGTCCATGCCGAGATGGATCCACTTGCAGCGATAAGGCGCCGTGGCCGCGGCGATCATCTGCTCCAGCAGCACATAGGTCTCGTCCAGATCCGCCAGCAGGACTTCGTCGTTGTCGCGCAGATGGCGGAAGGCGGGCCAATGGAGGATACGCTTCAAATGGCCCAGGGTCTGGATGCAGGGGCACAGCGCAATGCCCAGGCACGCGGCGTAGTCGTCCAGGGCCTTGAGCTCGTCGAACGTGTATCGGCCGCGCTTGTAGCCGAAGAAAGGCTGTCCGGGTACCTCGTAGGTATCCTCCGTATAGAGCATTCCCAGATTGAGCCCCATCAGGGCCATCTTCCGCAGGAAAAAGCGCATGGCGTCGGGGGCAATGACGGCGTTTCGGGAGCAGTCGAACATGACGCCCACGGTTTCCATGCGGGCCTTCTCGCGGATCGAACAGGCAGCAAAGGGCTGCGGAAGAAGGCTGAGCGCCCGATAGAGCTCCACCGGCTTAGACCAGATGAGCTCCACCCGCCGGCCGTCGCTTTCCACGGCCAAGACGTCTCCCCGGCGGCAGTGAATTTCGATCCCGCCGGGACTATGTACGATTCCCAGATCCTCCTGCAAGAGCGTCAGGGCCTCCTCCCAGTGGTCGGGGAGCTGACCGGTTAAGAAAACGGTCTGTTTCATATTACGTTCACCTCTCGGCTCAGAATAGAGTTTGCTGTTATCTATTATGCACAAACTTGCATGGAGAAGAAAGTAGCAAAACGATATTTATAACTGCGGAGACTACATATTACATAAAGAGATGGACGGCACGCTTTTGAATTTCGGCAGTTCCAACAGAAAGTTATGTATAAATTGTGAAGGATATGTGACCTTTACGCACTGCAAAGTGGCATTTCTACACTTCCGAAACGGGTTCACTTTCATTATAATAATGCATATCAGTGAGATTGTGCGTTATGCATAATTGAAGAAAAAAGAGGAAGGGAATGATTGTTGACTATGGCGGAAACAAAAGTAGCCAAAAAATCGCCCAGGCTGACAAAAAGCGGGAAACCCCGGTGGTCGCGAGACGATACCGAGCTCTCCATCCTCGCGCTGCCCACCGCAGTATGGTATGCGCTGTTTGTCTACCTGCCGATGTTTGGTATCATCATCGCATTCAAAGATTACTCGCTGTCTGAGGGCAAAGGCTTTATCGGCAGCTTGATCGACAGCCCGTGGGTCGGCTTTAACAACTTTAAATACTTCTTTAGCCTGCGGGACTTCCCCATGATCCTGCGCAACACCGTTCTTTATAACCTGGTGTTTATCGTGCTGGATCTGGTTCTGCCGGTCGGCTTGGCCATCATTATTAACAACCTCTACAGCAAGCGGGCCTCCAAGACGTATCAGACGCTGATGTTCATGCCCCACTTCATGAGCTGGGTCGTGGT
>CALXCW010000187.1 GCA_944386905.1 uncultured Oscillospiraceae bacterium | reverse complement strand
TATGCCGCGGCGGAGGACGTTCGCGCTGTGGCCCAGACCTTCGGCGGCGTGGAGCATCGCATTGAGCTGGTGCGGGAGCTGGACGGCGTGCGGTACTATAACGACTCTATCGCCTCCAGTCCCAGCCGCACCATGGCGGGCCTGCACGCTTTCACCCAGCAGGTAATTCTCATCGCCGGCGGCTACGACAAGCACATCTCCTTTGTGCCCCTCGGCCCGGAAATCGTCGAGCACGTCCAGGCGCTGATTCTCTGCGGCGCCACGGCGGAGAAGATCCGCCGGGCCGTGGAGGAGGCCGAGGGCTACGCGCCGGGACATCCGCCCATCTACGAAGCGGCTACCCTGGCACAAGCCGTGGAGACGGCCCACGCCATCGCCAAGGGGGGCGACGTGGTGCTGCTCTCGCCGGCCTGCGCCGCCTTTGACCAATTTAAGAATTTCATGGTACGCGGCCGCGCCTTTAAAGATCTGGTGGCCCGACTGGATGGGGAGGGACGGCCATGAAGCTGGAACTCTCCCTCCCGGGTCTCCGTAAGAAGCGGCTCAAACCCCATGTCACCGCCGTCATCGTGGCCGCCGGATCGGCCAGCCGTATGGGTGGCACCGACAAGATCCTCACCGATCTGGCTGGAGAGCCGGTACTGGCCCACACCATCGCGGCTTTCTCGGAAAATCCGGCCATCGATGAGATCGTATTGGTTGTGCGGCCAGACCGGCGGGAGGCCGTCAGCGCTCTGGTGGAGCGGCGGGGTTTCCCCAAGATCCGGGGCATTACCGCGGGCGGCGAAACACGCACGGCATCGGTGATGGCCGGACTGGAGCTGGCTGCGGCGGAGACCACCCACGCAGCCATCCACGACGGCGCCCGGCCCCTGGTGACGCAAGCGGTGATCTCTGAAGCTGTGGAGACAGCCATTCGAACCGGCGCGGCGGCTCCGGCCATTGCGGTGAAGGACACCATCAAGGTTGCCGAGGCCGGCGTGGTCACCGCCACCCCCAACCGCAGCAGCCTCTTTGCCGTTCAGACGCCCCAGGTTTTTGACTTCGATCTCCTGCGCGGCGCACTCTATCAGGCGACCACCCAGGGGGCGACCCTCACCGACGACTGCGCTGCCGTGGAGGCCCTGGGCATGCAGGTACACCTCACTGCCGGCGACGAGGAAAACATCAAGGTCACCACGCCCTTGGATCTGGTGGTGGCCGAGGCCATCTTGGAGCGGAGGCAGAGACGATGAGAATTGGACACGGCTATGACGTCCACCGGCTGGTGGCCGGGCGTAAGCTGATCCTCGGCGGCGTGGAGGTTCCCCACAGTCTAGGCCTCCTGGGCCACTCGGATGCGGACGTACTGCTCCACGCCATCATGGATTCCCTTCTGGGCGCGGCAGCATTGGGGGATATCGGCCATCTCTTTCCCGACAGCGATCCAGCCTACGCGGGGATCTCCAGCGTGCTGCTTCTCAAGACCGTAGCGGCGCGAATCCGGGAAAAGGGCTATGAGATCGGCAATATCGACGCCACCGTGGTGGCCCAAAAGCCCAAGCTGGCACCGTACCTGCCCGCCATGGTGCAGACAACGGCCGAGACGCTTGCCATCGAGCCGTCACGGCTCAATCTCAAGGCCACCACCGAGGAGCATCTGGGCTTCACCGGCCGGGAGGAAGGCATCGCCGCCCACGCGGTGTGCCTGTTGGAAGAGCGGCAATAAACATCAGGCAGGGGAGTGGTAACCCCTGCCTGATGTTTGCTTTTTAGTGGAGCACGCCCCGGAGCATGTCATGGAAGATTCCCGGCTGCTGCTCCAACTGTTGATAGCTGCCCCGCTGGACAATCTCGCCGTGATCCATCACCAGGATTTCATCGGAATTCTGAAGCGTCGAAAGCCGGTGGGCAATGGAGATCACCGTGGTGCCGCATGCGCGGCTCATGGCTTCAATCTCCTGTTGGATGTACTTTTCCGAAGTGTTGTCCAGGGCCGAAGTGGCTTCGTCGAGAATCAAAATCTTCGGCTGGCGCAGAAAAATCCGAGCTAGGGCAATCCGCTGGCGCTGGCCGCCGGAGAGGTTGGCGCCGCCCTCGGACAGGCAGAATTGATATTGCCCCGGCAGAGCTTCGATGACCTCCCGGAGGCAGGCCTTGCGGGCCGCGTCCTCCACCTCCTGCTCTGTCACCGCACGGCGCATCCCATAGGCGATGTTGCGATAGACCGTGTCGGCGATGAGGAACGGCGACTGGGGCACCAGAGCCACCGATTCGGCCAGATCCGCACGACTGAGGGACTCCAGCGGTACACCGCCCAGCTCCACACAGCCCTGGGCCTTCTCCAGCTTGTCGAGGATTTTGATGAGGGTGGACTTGCCGCAGCCGCTGGACCCTGCAATGCCCAGGAACGATCCGCCCTTGACCTTCAGCGAGACATCCCGCAAAATCGGTGTGTCGTCCTTCTCCGGGTAGGCAAAGGACACATTTTGAAGCGTCACATCGTTGCCGGCAAGCGGTGGGCCGGTGAGATCGGGCCGGGCATAGGAGAAGTCCTTGGGGATCTCCATCATCTGAAAATAGTCCTCCGCCAGTACCACACACTCCGAAGCCTCGTCGAGAATTCGATGGAGCTCGCGAAGGGGCCCGGTGAGCTGGGTAAAGCAGAGATAGGCCGTGAGAATGGTGCCGATAGAGATGCGCCCCTGGGCAGCCAAGACCACCGAGAGGGCGATGACCAGAACGCTGAACACTGCCTCGTTGATAAATTTCAGACAGTCGTATTTGGCCATGGCTCTGTGATGGCGCATCTCCTTGGTGCGCAGTTCCTCTGAGCGGGCGGCAATTCGGTCGCTCTCCTCTTGAGCGCTGTCGAGGCTGCGGATGGTCTCAATACCGCCCAGGAGCTCCACCATGGTGCCGTCCATCTCGGCCTTCTTCTCCATCAGGGTCACACGGATCCCCCGCTGGGTGGCAATTTGCCGCAGCACGATGGCCGTGCCAATGGGGATAACCATGATGATCCCCAAGGCCACCAGGGCGGGCAGCTGCAAAAAGATCATACCGATGGCCGCGATACCCGTGGCCACCGCCGGAGCAAAGTCCATGAACACCAGCTTGATGAGCTTCACCGTGCCCTCCAGGCTCCGGTTGAGCCGCCCGTGGATGTTGCCGGTCATATGGGCGCGGAAATAGGACAAAGGCGCCTGGAGAAGAGACGCCGCCGCCTTCTGCCTGGCCGTCTTTTCCACCCGGGTGGCGGTGTCCTCCACGATCAGACGG
>CALXCW010000186.1 GCA_944386905.1 uncultured Oscillospiraceae bacterium | reverse complement strand
TCAAGCTCCCCGGCTACGTCAAGACCCAGCACATCCTCCCCAGCGGCCACGAATTTGTGGAGACCACCGACCTGGAGACCGTGATGCCCCAGCTGGACGTGCTCTATATGACCCGCGTGCAGAAGGAGCGGTTTTTCAACGAGGAGGACTACCTGCGCCTGAAGGACAGCTACATCCTCACCCCTGAGAAGCTCGCAACGGCCAAGAAAGACCTCATCGTCATGCACCCGCTGCCGAGAGTCAACGAGATCAGCGTGGCGGTGGACAAGGATCCCCGGGCGTGCTACTTCAAGCAGGCGCTCTACGGCAAATTCATGCGTGAGGCACTGATTTTGAAACTTTTGGAGGTGGACTGAGGTATGAATATCGACTCGATCATCAACGGCATTGTCATCGACCACATCGCGGCGGGCCGGAGCATGATGCTCTATAAGCTCCTCCATCTCGACCAGCTGGACTGCTCGGTGGCCATCATCAAGAACGTCCACAGCAACAAGATGGGCAAGAAGGATATCATCAAGGTGGATGCGGCCATCGACCTCAACACCGATGTCATCGGCTACGTGGATCCCGACGCCACGGTGAACATCATCCGCGACGGCAAGCTGGTGGAGAAGAAGCCCATCGTGCTGCCGGAGAAGCTGGTGAATGTGATCCGCTGCAAGAACCCCCGGTGCATCTCCTCCACCGAGCAGGAGCTGCCCCAGGTGTTCCAGCTCACCGACCGGCAGAACCGGGTCTACCGCTGCTGCTACTGCGAGACCAAGGCGGAGTAAGAGGCGCCCCTTGGTCATCATCAAGGGGAGGCATACGGGCGGGCACAGGGCCCGCCCCTACGGTGAAAATTGTTGGCGAGAACGTAGGGGCGGCCTGTATGGCCGCCCGGTTGAGCGCACGCCAAAACGCAAAAAGGCCCGGCGCCCCATGGGGCGCCGGGCCGATTGCTTTTCTTTCACCACGCGGCGTTGAAGCCCCGCAGGAAGGGATCTTCGGCGCGGCTCTCAGGCGCGCCGCCGGAAACCCCCTTCACCGCCGGGCGGCGGGGGCTGCGCGCCATCCGCTGCTGCCGGGCGTAGTCGTTGTAGGCCTCCCGCAGGGGCTTGCCCGCCACGCAGGCCGCCACCACCGACGAAGGCAATTCCGTCCCCCGCAGCTCCGGCCGCGCCTCGTACAGCGCCGCCACCTCCCCGGCGTAGTCCCGCTGGGGCGGCTGAGCCTCCTCCTCGGCGGGCAAAGCGGGCTCCTGCTGCTGCACTTCCAGCTCCTTTTTGATTTCTTCCATGCTTGTGCTCCTTTCTAAACCGTCGCTTACTGCTGTCCTTTTTTCACCAGGGCCCGCTGGGCCACCGCCGGCAGGCTCTCATAGACCGCCTGGATGCTGGCGGGCTGCTGGGCCAGCACCTTGTCGGCGCTGAGATTGCCTCCGGCCGTGGGCAACGCCCTGTCCCGGCCCGCCGCCATCTGCTGCCGGGCCGCCTTGAGCTCGGCGATGAGCTCCGCCTTGCGGGGGATCAGCTTGTCCGGCACACGCTCGAGGTACTGAATCACATCCAGCGTCCCGTTCTGCCGGAGGTTGTCCAGGGTCTGGGTCATGGCGATCTCCGAGAAGTAGCTCGACGCGCCCACGTCCACCCGCAGCTTCAGCCACAGATCCCGAAAGCGCGTAAAGTCGCACAGCTCGATCACCGGCTCCTCGCCCCCCTCGGTCTTTTGGCTGCGCACCAGGGGCCGCAGGCCGTAGTAGGTGGCCATCATGTCCAGCAAAATGGCCCCGATGTCCTCCAGCCACTCGTAGAGCCCCGCCCGGGTGTTCTCCAAAGGCACCTCCGCCGAGGACTGCAAGACCATCAGCGCCGAAGTGTTGTCCGGCCGGACATTGCCCATCTGGGCGTCGGTGGCCCCCAGGCAGTCCTTGGTGTAGGACACCGCCCGGTCGATCACCGTGAGGATCTGCGCGGACATGTCCGCGGGCTGGAGGTTGTAGGCCACCTGGGAGATGGGCTGCCCCGGCTGAAGCCCCCGCACGGCGATGGTCTGGCCGATCTCGTTGCTCCACTGGCCGATGAGGTCGGCGTTGTACACCGTCTTGGGAAAGCCCATCAGCTGCAAGTGGCGCATGACCATGGCAAACATGGTGTTGATAAAGATTTGGTTGGGGATGATCCCCGTCACCAGCGCCCGGCCGTGGTACTGGTTCTTCTGCTTCTCCCAGTTGCCCCAGGCGATGGGGTAGCGGGTGAGGCCCGTGTCTACGTTTTCGTAGATCACGGCGGATTTGGTGGCCTTGGTGACGCGGATGGTGCCGCCCTCGCCCCGGGTGTAGAGGTAGACGTAGAGGGCCTTGTCGCCGCCCAGGTCGATTTGCCCGGCCTCCGAGGCCATGTCGTCTAAGTATGTGTCGCTCTCGATGGCGTCCGCCTCGCCGCCCCACTGCCTCGCCTCGGCCCGGAGGCTCTCCACCGTGTCCCGGCCCAAAAGCAGAATGTAGGGCTGGCGCTCCACCTGGGAATCGGCGGGGTTGCCGAACATGACGTTGATGCCGTCCACCAGCTCCATGCGGATCTCCCCCCGCACGCCGCCCATGGCCCCGCCGTAGGGCCGGGCCTCGGGGTCGAAGTAGAAGTGGGCGCAGTAGTCGCCGGTCTGGGCGCCGTCGAAGAGGGCCTCGCGGATGCGGTATTCCATCTTAAACTTTTCCAGGAGGTTTTTCACCTCCGCGGTGGCCCGCTGGGCGTCGGTGGCGGCGGAGTCGGTGTTGGTCAGGGGCTCAAACTGGATGGTGGCCCCGGCGGAGGTCAGCGAGGCCACAAAGAGGCTGGTCACCCGCTTGATGATGTTGAACACCGGCTTGGGCAGGCGGCGCATGGCCGGGGTGTCGGGGATGTGCAGCCACTGGTTGCCCTGGTAAAAGGCGATGTTGGTGTTCACCAGGCTGTACTGGTTGGGTTCGAGGGAGTTGTTGTAGGCGCGGCCCTTTTCGTAGAGCTCCCACGCCTGGGTCATGGTGTTTTGCATAAGTTGCCTCCTTTGATTGGATGAAATCGGGCCTGTTTCCGGGCGGGCACGCGGCCCGCCCCTACGGTGAAAATTGCTGACGAGAGCGTAGGGGCGGCCTAAATGGCCGCCCGTGGGTACGATCCCCACCGACGCGGCTTCGCCGCGCCACCTCCCCTTTAAAAAGGGGAGGCTAATCGGGCGGGCACGCGGCCCGCCCCTACGCGTGGTACACATCCCACAGATCCGGCGGCGGCGGAGCCTCCTCGGCCAAAGCCGCTTCGCCGCTGGCCCGCTGGAGGT
>CALXCW010000185.1 GCA_944386905.1 uncultured Oscillospiraceae bacterium | reverse complement strand
AACTGATCGAAGAGCTCTGCAATGTTGGGCGGAAGCTCTCCCTGCTCCAGCCGCTGGTTCCGCGCCCGGGCGTTGAGGAACGCCGCCAGCTCATCCACCTCCGAGATGCCGGAGGATATGCCCTGCTCCGGCAGTTCATCCTGTTGGAACCGCTTCAAACTGTCGGTGATGGGTTTGACAAATCTCCGGGCCAGGAAGAAAGAGAAAGCCAGCAGCGCCAGAAGCAGCCCCAAGGCTGCGATGATCCATGTCTGTTGAACGTAGGCGGTGTATGCGGCATAGCTATCCTGGGGGATCAGGACCGCGGCGGCCCAGACGGTGTTCTCCGCTTCCCCCTTGGAAATGGGTATGGCCTGATGCAGGCCGATATATCGGTTGTCGCCTGTGGCATATTCGTTATAGTATCGTCCTTGATGGATGGTCAGGGTCTCCTGGCCGTCCAGGTAGGTGCCGCTGACGCTGCCAATTAGCCCGTCATGCAGCAGGAGGCGGCCATCCTGGATCGGAGCCAACGCGGTTACGGCGGAGCCGAATTGCCCCTCCACCACAGGATAGGATAATTGGAAATACAGGGCGCTGATCTCCACGCCGCACACGCCGTACACCGTCCCGTCGCTGCCCACGATGGGGACGCACAGCAGCATGGCGGATTCCCAGGTGTCCTTCAGGTCGATCCGCCGGGACCAGAAGTAGCGCTGTACAGGCCGGTTTAGGGGCGCGTCCATCAGCTCCCGGCAGCCCGGGATCTGGTCGGTGTCAAATTCCAGGTTCCATCGATTGTGCAGCTCCAGATCCTTTTGCCGGGCGATATCCGGGATGCCGCGAAAATACACCACGGTAGGGGTGACCGGGCTGCTGGCGCTCAGGTTGGCATAGCGCAGGTGGATTCCGCTCCTGGAGTGGTCTGCCACCTCCAGGGCGGTGTTGGTGGTTGCGTCCAAAATGGCATACGCGCCATTGCAGTTGGCCGCCTGCAGGGTCGTGCGGATCAAGGGGTACATGGCTTCCTGTAACTTCAACAGCCGCTTCGGGTCGTCGTTGACCTCTTGGAGCGAGACGCCCTCCTGTATCAGTACGCCTTCGATCTCGCGGCTCAGTTCTTTGGAAAGATTCAGGCTCTGGGCGGTCAGCCGGTCCAAGTGGCCGGCCAGATTATCCTGCGTATTCTTTAGGTGGAGCTCCATCACCTCATGAAGCTGCGCATCGCTCCTAGAAAAGGCGCCGGCAACGGACAGAAGGAGGATCACCGCCGCAAAGACCACCAGGATCATGGATACCCAGTAGAGCATCAGCTTTCTCTGCATACCCACGCTTTGCTTTCGGGCAAAGGCGTTCAGAGCCCGGAGCTCCTTCAGCTTGCTCAGCACGGCGTTTCCTCCTTTCCCGCCCTATCGCTCCATGATCTCCCGGAAGGCCCGGAACCGATCTAAGCTGATCCGTTCCAGCCCGGTCTCTCCCGCGTCCAGATAATCCTGACGGCCCAGGGCAAGCTGGGCCCGCACGGTATCTTCCAGGGCGGTTTCCAGGCTCAGATACGCCTCCAGCTGGGGCGGCACATAAAATTCGTAGTTTGCCTGGGTGTCCAGATACGCCTGATAGAGGGAGGCATATTTGGCGTTCGTCAGGCCTTCGATGGCCTTGGGCAGCTCCTTTTCAAAGGCTTCCCAGGTCACCGGCATATAACCCGCCTGGGTCACAAACTCCACATTGCGCTCGGGTTCGGTCAGCCACTTGAGGAAGGTCATAGCGGCCTGCTCCCGTTCCGGCGTGGACCGGACCGTGCAGAAGCCTACCCCCCGCTGTATGACCAGCTTTTTCCCCTTCTCAAATACCGGGCAGGGGCGGGAAATGATGGTGATCTCCTCGGAAGTATTGTCCGGATAGGTCACCACATCGCTGTAATAGAGGATGCTGGCCGAGGAAGCCACGCTGACAATGCTGTCGCCTGTGCGGATCGATTCGGTGGCATACCCGCTCTTGAGCCAAACGCCCCCCTGCAGCGCGGCCTGGGCCAACGGCTCCCATGCCGTCTGGAATGCAGGGCCAAAGGCCAGTTTTTCCCCCTGGAAGAAATCCTCGCCCAGAGATTCTGCTCCCACCTGAAAGTAGTTGAAGTAGTAGTCGTGGACAAACATGGACTTGGCGTCGCCTGGAATATCCGGCGTCTGCCCGTCGGTCCAGGCCGCATAGAGCGACGCGGCCTCGAAAAGCCCTTCCCAGGTGTCCAGATCCTCCACCGTCACGCCGGTCGCTTGGGAGAAACGGTCGAAGATCGTTTTGTTGATGAATAGGATCTCCGTGGATTTTGCCACGGGAAGAACCACCAGGCGGTCCTTAACCATTCCCTCCTCCAGGAAGGCCGGCAGGAAGGCGGAGAGCTCCTCCTCGCTGAAGTAATCCCGATAGTCCACCAAAATGCTCTCGTCCGGCAGCGCCATCACGGTCTTTGGATAGGAGCTGAAGATATCGGGCAGCGCCGAGGCCCCCGGCTCTCCGTTGGCAGCCGATAGCACCAGCTCATGGATCGAATTGCTGTTGGATACGGAGGTGACCTGCACATTGATCTGCTGCTCTTTTCCCACCGTCTGGTTAAATTGTTCGATTAGGTCGTTGAGCGGGGAATCCGCCTGTCCGCCATAGACGTGCCAGACCGTAATGGTGGTTGGCGTTTCCTCTTTTTTCGGCGCAGCGGCACAGCCTGCACAGCTGAGCAGTACCAGCCCGGTCAGCAAAAATGCTGCGGTCCTTCGAATGTTCACACCACTTCACCTCTTTTCATTCTCATTGCCGGCCGCGCAAAAGCCGGAAAGAAACAGGATGCTTTATACGATTCGTTTCGTGCAATATCCATTTGGCTTTATTATAACACGGATCATACAAAGCTACCCTATCCGTAGCGGGTAGTTTTTTCTATTTCTTAGTTCCTTCCCGCCTAGCGGCCTTGCCCGAATGGAACGGCACAAAGCCCCCTCCCCTCAAGGCAAGGGCCTGCATCCCCGTGGAAGGGACGCCCCCGCCAACCGCAGGGGCGCTTTTTGTTGTATAAGAAAACCACTCGCTGGGCGAGTGGTTCAAAAGAAGCCTAGTGGCGATGATGTAGACAGAAAAACTCCCTTTGCTTAGAATAAGGGTGCGGTCTGCCAACTGCACGAAAAAGCAAAGGGAGGTCATCATGATGAATGATGTAAACAGTTTATCGCATACAAAATGGAATTGCAAGTACCACATAGTATTTGCGCCGAAGTATCGAAGGAAAGTATTTTACGGGGAAAAGCGGCGCGAGATAGGAGAAATATTGAGGACATTGT
>CALXCW010000184.1 GCA_944386905.1 uncultured Oscillospiraceae bacterium | reverse complement strand
CGGATTAAACCATATTCCTTTTTTTTTTTTCTTTTGAGCACAAATGCAACGGCAGCCAAACGTTCGCCTCGCTCATTCTTGCCGCGTATGGTAACTGTGATGTAATACTCGCCGTTTTTGTCTTTTTTTACCTTATTTGTTTTGAGCTTGTCGGAAACAAATTTGAGATTATAGGTTGCCTTCTTTGCTTCGTCTGAGATAGCACTGGAGACATGCTTTGCGCCAGCTTCTAGAAGGCGCGTTTGAGCTTCTTCATCAAACAGATCTGCCTTTTGCAGCGCCTGCATGATCTCGTTGAGATCAAAATCAAACTGTGCCAACGGCATCACCGTCCAGCTCAAATTCCAGCATGGTTTCCTCCGCACCGTGGGTGATGGTGGGGTATGTCCCGCCCTGCGCCACGATGCCGCGAACAAGCTGGGCGATCACGGCATTGGGGTTGGTGTTCTTCGGGCGGTAGTAGTGGAGGATTACCGTAGCAACCACAACCTGCGCCGTACCTTCGGCAAACAGTTCGCCCATCTCGATCACGTCAAACGTGCAATAGCTCTCATTATCGCCGGTATACTCCCCGGGCACACAGTCCTGGATCACCGGTGTCACGGCGGCGCGGATGCGCTCATTGATTGTCATGAATCACCCTCCCCGGCGTCTCGATGGAGCAGAGCAGCTCAATATACTGGTTTTGGTCGCCGTAGTTGTTGACGTACTCAATGCGATACCGAAGCCCACGGTAAAGCACTACCATTTTCCGGTCGATCGGCGTGCGGGTGTAGCGGATCAAAAACCGGGCTGTCACGGCGCCGTAGTCGGCATTGTTTTTGACCAGCTCCTTGCCGCTGGTGCGGGAAAACCCCGCCCAGCAAGTGCGCACATGGACTGGCTCCTTCCCGATGTATCCATCGGAATCCGTGGTTTGATCGTCACGGACAATGGTAATCCGTTTGTCCAGTTCTCCAGCGTTCACTTGCATGGGCGGGGCACCTCCTTACAAACTGTTGAGCAGGCAGGTATTTTTAAGTTGGTTGATGGTGAGGCGGACGCCTGCCGAAAAATCTGTTGGCATGGTACCGGAGGTATCGTTCCGGTGCTCGTACCAGTGGAGCACGATGCCCTTTACGGCCAGCTGGTATAAAAATTGCGGCGCAAGGCCGGTGTATACGCCAGCACCTGCCAGGTATTCCTCCGCGCCCTCAATCAGGCTTTCCACCAGCTCGTCGTCTTCGTCTCCGTCAATCCTAGCGTAGGCCTTAGCGGCCTCCAGCGATACGGTGGCCATATCAACCGCCGATAGTGCCGACGACCACGCCCTTGTCCACGACCAGGTTACCGCCGACCAACACATCGCCGAGGATGGTATACATGCGCTCCACAGCCTTGACAGATTCGTCCAAACGGATAGAATAACCGCCGAAGAGACCCAAAAAATAGTTGAACGGGTCACCGTAGAGCAGTTTGTCATCTCCGACTGCGCTGCAAATCGTATAGGGGATCACAACGCCCCCGTCGCGGATGACGCCGACATTGGGGTTCTCCATGTCCGGTACGATATCCAGCAGACGGCGCTTTTCATTGGTTCCGCGCAGTGCGCCCAGCGCCTTGAGATTTTTCTTGGTCAGGAGCAGTCTTGCGTTGGCACCAATCGATTCATCAGACCCATATGCAAAGTAGAGCTGATCGAGGGTCGTTGCGTCGATTGCAGTGATGGTTTCGGACGCATAGATCGCGGCAGACGCCTTGTTCTTGGCGTTGGTCATGCCATACATGGCCGGACTGCTTTCCCCGTCGCCGTTGATTATATGATCCGTCACCTTCCGCCGCAGCGCACGCATAGCCATAGAGGTTACCTTGGCATAGTAGTCAGCAGGGGACAGGCGGGAAATGTTGCGATCCACAAAACTGGTCACATTGACCTCTCGGGGTCGGATCTCAGCCACACCATAGGTCGGATCGCTGTCGGTTCGCGCAGTTCCGGCGGCGGTTTCGACCTTGGCACTCTGGGCTTCCAGCTCCGTGATGACATAGGGCTCCTGATACCCGGTCATTCCGGTGAGATCCTGGGCGTTGACCTGGTCAATGATGCTGGATACCTGGTTCCCAACAGGATCATGGATCATCGACCCAGCGCCGGTGGGCTGCACGATGGTACCCGTGGCGACAGTGGTAGAGTTGAGCATCCGGCGCACTTCAGCAGCGGAGTACTGCACGGAACCGCCGCGCATCAGGATTGCGCTACGTTCCTCAGCCATGTCGCGCTGCTCAGCGGGGTTGGCCGGCGCTTCCATCACCTTGCGATCCTGCTCGCGGATCAGCGCCTGGATGTTCTCAATCTCGGTGTTCATGTTTTTGATTTTGACCATGCACGCGGCATAGGTCTCCTGGTCGTTGGCGTTGAGCGCCGCCTCGGCCTTCTCCAGTTCCTTCGACCGCGTGTTGCAAAGGTCAATCAGTTTACGTCTCATTGCTGTTCCTCCTTATAAAAATCTCATTTTTTCGATGGCCAGACGGGCGGCGTCTTGCCAGTGATCGACGGGGGTGGTGGGCGGATCCTGGTGCTGATGCGCCTTGCGGTATTCGTCCCGCATCTTTGCAATGTCAGGCATGCCGTAGGCGTTTACGATGTCGGAGGGGGACAGCACGCCGTCATCGTCGTATAGGATCTCATCCACAAGCCCGGCGTCCAGCGCCTGCTGGGCGGTGAGCCAGGTCTCAGAATCGATCATGGCGGACAGCTGCTGCCGGGTGCGCTTGCCCTTGGATTTGATCTCATAGGCATTGAGGATGGAATCTTTGATGCCATTTAAGATCTTGATGGATTGCCGATGCTCGGGCACGGCGCCGCGTGTCGTGGTGGACGGCAGATGGATCATCATCTGTGCCACCGGGGAGATCAGCACACGATTGCAGCCAATGGCGATATAGGACGCCGCAGAGGCCGCCAGAGACTGGATTTCTGCCACGGTGTCTGCGTTGGAGCCTCTAAGGACGGAGTAGATCTCCCCGCCTGCCCATACGCTTCCGCCATTGCTGTTGATTTCCAGCGTGAGCATTTCGCCCTCCGGCAGCTGCTCCAGCGCGTCGCGGACGTCCTGGGGCGAAAATGCCGGGCAGCCAAACCATAAATAGACTTCCTTGTCTGCGTCGGATGCGACGTACCCGTTCAATTTCAATCTCATTCTGCTGTGCCTCCGTTTCGTTGCAAGCTAAGCCGCTTCCAGTCGGCCAGCGGCACAAAATTGAGGGATGCCTGTGCGTCGTCTCCGCCCTCCAAATCCGGCATATCCTCCGACCGGCGGATATCATTGACCGTGAAA
>CALXCW010000183.1 GCA_944386905.1 uncultured Oscillospiraceae bacterium | reverse complement strand
ATGTGCTGCCCTGGCTCATCCTGGCCTTCGGCGCAATCTGCTACGGCCTGGTGCAGCTCCCTGAGGGGCGCACCCTGGCGCATATGCAGGTGAGAATTTAGGAGGTGCTTGTATGCTTCGCAACTGTCCCGGCGCGCGGCGCCTGTCCGGCTCCTTTGTGGGGAATTTGCTGCTGGTTGCGGCAGGCTTTGTTTTTGGGGAAATCCTGCTCTTTTTGATCATGTTTTTGGACGACAATCCCGGCTCCTGGTTCTGCATGGGTACGGCCATTGCACTGGTCATGCTCCTGGTGACCACAGTGCTCTTTTACGGCGTGGGATATACCGGTGCCTTCTCCCTGGCACTGTCCATGGGCTGCACCCGGCGGCGGTTCGTCCTCGGCTACAGCAGGCGGGTGCTTGCCCACTTGGTGCTGGGCTATCTTCTGGTGCTGGGACTCTACCGGCTGGAGCTTCTCATCGGCGGTGCGGCGTTTTCGGACTATCCCCTGGAGGCGGAGCTCGGCTTTCTCACCGACTGGCGCTTCGTCCTGGCCGGGATCGCGGGGATGCTCCTCTCGGCGCTCTTTGTCGGTGCCATGTTCGGCCGCTTCGGCCGGAAGGCGGGGCTGATCGTCTACCTGGTATGGATGTTCTTCTGCTTCGTGGTGCCCAAAATCTTCACTGCTGAGCCCGGCGGCGAGGGCGTCTTTGACCAGGCGGCGCTCTTTACCCAGAACGCCCTTCTGCGAATGCCGGCTGCCGGATGGTACACCCTGGGTGCCATTGCGGTGGTGTCCATGCTGACCACGGTGGTGGTGCTGGCACAGAAGCAGATGGTTCGCTGATCTGACAAAATTCCCCTCTGCTGCATAGGATGGCAAGGATGCCAATGAGCAGAGGAGGAAACGCAATGGGCATTACCAGTTCCAACAAACAAATCGACGTCCAGCGTATCGACTGCGACGGTACGCTTCAGGTGACCCTGGGCTTGTCCGCCGCGCCGGATATCACATCCAATCCCACGGATATCGTGTTGATTTTGGATCGCTCCGGTTCCATGGCGGGCAGTGCTTTGGCAAACCTGAAGCTGGGTGTCAATACCTTTATTGATATTCTTTCCGAGTCCACCGGCGGCGCACCGGATTCCATCGGCTCCGGCAGCCGCATCGGGATCGTGAGCTTTGCAGACACTGCCACGGCCAACACGCAGCTGATTACCTCGGTGGCAGATTTGAAGGCTGCCACCGACAGCTTGGTGGCCGGCGGCTCCACCAATCACGCAGCTGCCTTTGAAAAGGCCGAGACGCTGTTCGACCCCATGTCGTCCAACGCCCGGGTGATGGTGATGTTCACCGACGGCAAAACTACGGCCGGGCCTCCTGCCGCGCCGGTGGCGCAGGCGGCAAAGGCGGCAGGGATTCTCATCTACTGCATCGGTTTGATCGGCACCGGCGGCATTGATGTGGCCACCTTGGAGCTGTGGGCATCGGCGCCCCCGGCCTCCTATGTACTGGTCACACCGGACGACGCCGACCTGGAGAAGTTGTTTCAAGATCTGGCCCAAAATATCTCCAAGACCGGCGCCACCAATATTGTCATCGATGAGGTGATCTCGCCGGAGTTTATGATTATGAGTATGTCCTCGCCCAGCAAGGGCACAGCCACCATGCAGGATGTGCGAACCATCCAGTGGAAGATTCCTGAGCTGGGTGTCACGGCCAACGAAGGCGCGTCTCTCTCCTTCCGGATTCGCCATATCACGCAGCAGCCTGGAGAGAAGGCCGTCAACGAGAAGATCACCTATTCTGACAGCGAGGGCAACAAGGTGTCCTTCCCGGATCCCAAGGTGACGGTGGAATGCGCCGTGGTGGTGACGCCTGAGTCCTGCCCTGAGCCGCAGAACTTTACCGTGGAACCCTGCCAGGATTCGGTGGTCATCGACGCCGGCGACACCTATCTTGAGTCCGCCGGGCGCATTGTCCAGCTGGATGTGCGCATCAAAAACGTCTGCCCCGGCAAGGAGGTGGCGCTGGCCGTTCTCCTGAGCGAGGTGGAGGAAGGCGGCGAGGAGCGACAGCGCGGCATGAAAGCCTTTACCATTCCTGCGCACGACTATCCTGGCTGCCGGGATGTTCTGGTGCGGTGCATCAAATTCGTGGTGCCCGAGGATGGCGAAAGTCAATGCAGCAGCCGCGAATTCCGCGCCCGCATTATTGCCCACAATGTGAACACCGACTACGAATGCTGCCAGCAGGAGATCTCCCTGGCATGACACATGGAAAGGAGCAGCGATAAGCCGCTCCTTTCTATCTTTATCTGTGTCGATAACTTTGTGTCGAATCCAGCCGACAATGACAAGAGATTGCTGTACACGGACGAATCGGGAAGAAATTGGAGAAATTTTGTGAAAGATTAACAAAAAGCGATGAATGACCGGCCGCTTTTTAACGATCCTGATGATTGACTTTTGGCTCCGAACACGGTAGACTATTCCCATCTACCAAAAGTGCTTTAGTACCGCAGTGGCAAAAAGACAGAAAGGAGCATTGGCCATGACCCGTTATTTCTTTGGTAAGCAGCAAATGAACGCCGGTGCTTCTTGTGCAGCGGCTTGTTCTTCTGCGCCCATGACCTCTGTCGGCCTTCATGACACTGCCGCGCTGGCAGTGTCTTTTTTGTTCCTTCTTGGCCTTTGGGTACGAATTATTTTGCCGCATTTGGCAAAGACGAGATCTGCACTCGCTGCAATCGTGGCGGGGTGATCAGATAACGGCTTTGCCGTCCTCGGCAAAGCCGATTTTTTCTACGTATTTTGAGCCGAAAGGCTGAAAATAGAAATTTCAAAAAACGAGGTAATGAAAATGAAAAAACTGACCAAGCTCCTCTGCCTGGTGCTCTGCCTGGCCATGGTGTTCAGCCTGGCGGCCTGCGCCTCCAGCAATGACACTGCTGACAACTCCACCAGCAACGACGACAATACCTCTTCCACCAACGATGATGCCGCCACCGGCGATGCTGCCAACGGCGACAAGACCGTGGTGCTCGGCCTCATCGGCCCCATGACCGGCGACTATGCCAACTACGGCACCTCCACCCGTGACGGTGCGCAGATCGCTGTGGACGAGATCAACGAGGCCGGCGGTGTCAACGGCTACACCTTCGTGCTGGACGCCCAGGACTCCCAGGGTGATCCCGACAGTGCTGTCTCCGCTTATGGTAAGCTGATGGACAGCGGCATGGACGTCTCCCTGGGCTGCGTGCTCTCCGGTGAGGCGCAGAGCGTGATCACTGCCGCCGTGGAGGATGGCATCCTGATCGTCACCCCCACCTCCTCCGCC
>CALXCW010000182.1 GCA_944386905.1 uncultured Oscillospiraceae bacterium | reverse complement strand
TGGTGGAGACTACTGGACTCGAACCAGTGACCTCTTGCGTGTGAAGCAAGCGCTCTAACCAGCTGAGCTAAGCCTCCGTAACTTGCTTCGTTATTATACACGATGGTTATTCAAAAAGCAAGTCTTTTTTTCGGAATTTATTTTTTCTCCACCAAGGCGCTGAGTTTTGCAAAGAGTACCGGGTCGCGCCGCTTGAGGATCACCGGGCGGCGGTGTTCATCCAGGAAGCAGTGGCTGGAGGTTCCGTCGGCGGCCAGGACACCGCTGTCATGGAAGCGTACCTCATAGCGGTAATCCATTCGAACGCCGTTAAATGCGATGAGATGGGCGTAGATATCCAGGAGGTCATCGTATTTGGCAGAAACGTGGTAGCGGCAGCTGACGTCCACCACCGGCACGATGAGACCCGTCTCTTCCAGCTTCCGATAATTGAGACCCGCCTGGTCGAGAAAGTCCAGTCGAGCTTCCTCAAACCAGCGGATGTAATTGGAGTGGTGGACAATGGCCATTTGATCGGTCTCGTAGTAGTTGACCCGACGCTGATATGCTCTGAGTTCCATACTTAGCCTTCTTCCTCATAGCGGCCTACGATGACGCTGGAATTCTGCCCGCCGAAGCCAAAGGCGTTGGACATGGCGTAGCGGATCTGCGCAGGTCGGGCCTCATTGGGAATCACATCAATGGGACAGGCAGGGTCAGCGTTTACGCAGTGCAGGGTGGGGGGGAGGATTCCGTGGTTTACAGCCTGGATGCAGGCGATGACCTCGGTGATGCCTCCGGCGCCCATCATATGGCCAGTGGCGCCCTTCGTGGAGCTCACCGGGGGCAGGCAGCCGGCAAAGACCTTGGCCACAGCAGTGGCTTCGATGGTGTCGCCCATGGGGGTGGAAGTGCCGTGGGCGTTGATGTAGCCGATATCGGCGGGGGTGAGCCCGGCACGCTGGAGGGCATCCTCCATGCAAGCCACGGCGCCGATGCCGTCGGGGTGGGGCGCGGTGACATGGTGCCCGTCGGTGTTGTTGGCTGTGGCGCAGAGCACGCCAAGGATGGCGGCGCCACGGGCTTTAGCGTGGGAGAGGGTCTCCAGCACCAGGGCGCCGCCGCCCTCGCCCATGACAAAGCCGTCGCGATTGATGTCAAAGGGGCGGCATGCCGTGGTGGGGTCGGGATTTCTGGAGAGAGCCCGGGCAGAAGCCAAGCCAGCCAGCACCACAGGACTGATGGAGGCCTCGGCGCCTACAGCGATCATGGCGTCGGCCTCTCCGGCGCGCAGCAGCATGCAGGCCAGGCCGATGGCGTCGCCGCCGGAGGAGCAGGCTGTCTGGACAGTGAAGCTGGGGCCGTGGATTCCAAAGTGGATAGCCACCTGAGCCGCGGCAATGTTGCCCAAGGCCTTGGGAATAAACCGGGGAGAGACGCGCAGCTTGCCCTGGGCGTCCACCTCGTGCTGGGTCTCGGCGACGGTGTTGATTCCGGCCAAGGCTGTACCCAGGGTGACGCCCACACGGCGGGATTCCGCCGCGATCTCCAAGCCGCTCTGGGTCAGCGCCTCGGCAGCGGCGGCGAAGGCATACTGCATAAAGGGCACGGTTTCGCGGATCAGGTGCTTGGGCAGCGCCGTCTCGGGGGAGAAGTCCCGCACCTCGGCAGCCACCTTCACCGGAAGCGCTTCACAGTCACACTGCGCGATGGGGCCGATGCCGCAGGCGCCGGAAATGAGATTATGCCAATAGGTGTTCACACCGATTCCGATGGGCGTTACGGCGCCCATGCCGGTGATTACAATGGGTTCTTTCATTCTAGCCGTCTTTCCCGAACAACCGGCTCATACGCTGCCAGTGTTCGCATCGTAATTGGTACATACAAGGATATTTTACCGAATATTTACCTGCAAGTCAATCCCCGAAGGCTGCGCCGCCGTGGCTGCTGGGAAAAATATGACGGGAGGTGTGGAAGTTCTGTTTTACAAAGGAGAGAAAACGTGATAGACTACTACTGTTGCGCCCCACTGGCGCGGCTATGAGAAGTTTTTGCGCGGCGCATGACCGCCGCCTTCTGGAAATGAGGTAATATAAATGGATTACGCAAAAGAATCCCTGCGTCTGCACGGAGAATGGAAGGGAAAAATCGAAGTGATGGCCACCGTGCCGGTGGAGACCAAGGATGACCTCTCTCTGGCCTATACCCCCGGTGTGGCCCAGCCCTGTCTGGAAATTCAAAAGGATGTGGAGAAGTCCTACGCGCTCACCCGGCGGCACAACCTCTGCGCCGTCATCACGGACGGCACGGCTGTGCTGGGGCTGGGAGATATCGGCCCTGAGGCCGGTATGCCGGTCATGGAGGGCAAATGCGTCCTTTTCAAGGCTTTTGGCGGTGTGGATGCTTTCCCTCTGTGCATCCGCTCGCGAGATGTGGATACCTTTGTGGAGACGGTCTACCAGATTTCCGGTTCCTTTGGCGGAATCAATCTGGAGGACATCTCCGCGCCTCGGTGTTTTGAGATTGAAAGAAAACTCAAGGAGCGCTGCGATATCCCCGTATTCCACGATGATCAGCACGGGACTGCCGTCATCACCCTGGCCGGGCTCACCAACGCCCTCAAGGTGGTGGGGAAACGGAAGGAGGACGTGCATATCGTCACCTCCGGCGCCGGAGCGGCGGCTGTCTCCATTGTGAAGCTGCTGCTCTCGGCGGGTTATCGCCATATCACCATGTGCGATCGCAAGGGTGCCATCTACGCCGGACGCGACGGTCTCAACTGGATTAAGGAGGAGATGGCGCAGGTGACAAATCTGGATAAGAAATCCGGCACGCTGGCGCAGATGCTGGAGGGGGCGGATGTGTTCATCGGTGTCTCAGCCCCCGGCACCGTTACCACCGAGATGGTCAAGACCATGAATCCCGGCGCCATCCTCTTTGCCTGCGCCAACCCCACTCCGGAGATCTTCCCGGAAGATGCCCGAGCCGGCGGCGCCGCCGTCATTGCCACTGGCCGCAGCGACTATCCCAACCAGATCAACAACGTCCTGGCTTTCCCGGGAATTTTCCGCGGCGCTTTCGATGTCCGTGCCCAGGATATCAATGAGGAGATGAAGCTGGCTGCCGCCGCGGCACTGGCCGAACTGATTTCCCCGGAGGAATTGACTGCGGAATATATCATTCCCAAGGCCTTTGACAAGCGGGTGGGCCCCGCAGTGGCGAAGGCAGTGGCAGAAGCGGCTCGCCGAAGCGGTGTAGCCCGCATCTGAACTTAATAAACCGACAGCGCTCCGAAGCATGCATGCTTCGGAGCGCTGTCGATTTGCGGGACACATAAAACGCGCCCGCCGAAC
>CALXCW010000181.1 GCA_944386905.1 uncultured Oscillospiraceae bacterium | reverse complement strand
GATGATGCCGCTCCCGCCGGCGATTACAAGGTCGCCATGATCTGCGACTCCAGCATCTCCGACGGCGGCTGGGGCATGAGCTGCTACAACGCCATGGTGGACGCCGCCGCCAAGTACGGCTGGGCCACCGAAGTCTCCGACAGCATCGACCAGTCCGCCTACTATGAGTCCATCGTGGCCTACTGCGAACTGGGCTATGACCTCATCTACGCCCCCGGCAACCAGTACACCGACGCTGTGCTCCAGGCCGCGTCCGAGTATCCCGACGTGTGCTTTGCCCTGCTCAACGGCGGCGAGGACACCCCCGCCCAGGCGGAAAACGGCAACGTCACTTCCCTGCTGCCCGACGCCACCCAGGTCGGCTGGATCGCCGGCGCCCTGGCCGGTCTGATGACCGAGAGCGGCACCATCGCTTTCATCGGCGGCATGGAGCTGGACACCACCAAGGGCAAGTACGAAGGCTATAAGGAAGCTGCCGCCTACGTGGGCGAGCAGGAGGGCAAGACCGTCACCACCCTGGACTGCGTCTACACCAACTCCTTCTCCGCCTCCGACAAGGGCATTGAGTTCGCCAACGCCATGATGGATCAGGGCGCCGACGTGTTCTTCGGCGACGCCTCCGCCGTTGACTCCGGCGCCCGTCAGGCCATCGACGAGCGCAACACCGCCAATGGCTCCGTCACCGTCTACGACATCGCCCAGCCTTCCGACCTGCTGGGTCAGAACGCTTGCATCATCGGCAGCCAGGTCACCGACAACGCCTCTCTGGTGGGTCTGTGCATGGAGGCCGTGCAGAACGGCACCTTCGGCGGTGAAGTGATCTACGGCACCATGCAGAACGGCGCCCTCTCCGCCGGCGCGGTCAGCGACCTCGTCCCCGCCGAGAAGCAGGACAAGTACAACACCTACATCCAGCAGATGATTGACGGCACCTTCATGCAGTAATCTAAGGCAGCACCGCACAATTTGGCAAGAGCATTCGGCCAAAGATTTTGTCTCATACGAAAGTTATAAAAGGGCGGGAATACTGTATGTATTTCCCCCTTTTATAACTGCACGGATGGGGCAAAAGATTGGGCGAAGGCCGCAGACACAATTGTGCGGTGATGCCCTAAGTCCCCCCAGCCCCCGGCCCCGCGGCCGGGGGCTTTTGCGTGCCGAAGCTGCTTTTTCAAACGTGCAGGCGGCTCTTTGCCCCCCCAACCCCCTGCTTCTTTGTTGCATGCGCATGCAGCCCATTTCGACCGTCTCCGCCCCCGGCCCCACGGCCGGGGGCTTTTGGGCGAAGCGGCGCAGGATGGGGCGGGTTGCTCTCCGCCGCCGTGGGATTTTTTCATTTGGGACTTGAAATCCCTTAATTCCTATAGTATTATAGGTATATAAAATCCAGGCTGGAAGGAGGAAGGGCCGTGCTGATTTCCACCAAGGGGCGCTACGCCCTGCGGGTGATGCTGGATCTGTACCAGCACCAGGGCGAGGGCTACCTCTCGTTAAAGGAGGTGGCCCAGCGGCAGGGGATCTCGCCGAAGTATCTCGAGTCCATTGTGGCCCTTTTGAGCCGGGCCGGGCTGGTGCGCAGCCAGCGGGGCAAGGACGGCGGCTACCGTCTGGCCCGCAGCGCCGATGCCATCACCGCCGCGGACATTCTCCGCTGCGCCGAAGGAACGCTCTCCCCGGTGGACTGCCCTTCCCTCCGGGGCGACGACTGCGGCCGCGCCGACCACTGCCGGACGCTTCCTTTGTGGCGGCAGCTGGAAGCCCACGTCACCACCTGCCTCAGCGCCGTCACCCTGGAGGCCCTGGCCCGGGGCGACCTCCCCCAGCCTTAGAGAAAAAGGAGCGATCCAACATGTATGTCTATGCCGATCACGCCGCCACCACGCCCCTCTCTCCCGCCGCCCTGGCGGCCATGACCGCCTGCCTGCGGGACGACTACGGCAATCCCTCTTCCCTCCACACCCCCGGCCAGCACGCCCGGGAGCTGCTCGACCAGGCCCGCGCCACCGTGGCCGCCTGCCTGGGCGCCGCCCCCGGGGAGATCTACTTCACCTCCGGCGGCAGCGAGGCCGACAACCAGGCCCTCCTCACCGGCGCGGCCCTGGGGGCCAAAAAGGGCAAAAAGCACCTGATCACCACCGCCTTTGAGCACCACGCCGTCCTCCACGCCGCCAAGCATCTGGAGCGCCAGGGCTTTGCGGTCACCTACCTGGACGTTCACGACGACGGCATTGTCCGCCCGGAGGACGTGGCCGCCGCCCTGCGGCCCGACACCGCCCTGGTGAGCGTGATGCTGGTCAACAACGAAATCGGCACCATCCAGCCCGTGGCCGAAATTGCCCGGCTGTGCCGGGAACAGGGCGTCCTTTTCCACACC
Organism: uncultured Oscillospiraceae bacterium; assembly: GCA_944386905.1. Taxonomy (GTDB): domain Bacteria; phylum Bacillota; class Clostridia; order Oscillospirales; family Oscillospiraceae; genus Avoscillospira. The sequence continues at coordinate 1,014 of CALXCW010000181.1, read as the reverse complement.
GACGCCGTCCAGGCCGTGGGCCACATCCCCGTGGACGTGCAGGCCCTGGGCGTGGACATGCTTTCCCTGGCCGGGCACAAGTTCCACGGCCCCAAGGGCGTGGGCGCGCTGTACTGCCGCAAGGGCCTGCGCCCGGAAATCCTCATCGAGGGCGGCGCCCAGGAGCGCGGCCGCCGGGGCGGCACCGAGAATCTCCCCGCCATCGTGGGCATGGCCGCCGCCCTCCAGGACGCTACGGCCACAATGGAGCAGGACATGGCCCACGTCACCGCCCTGCGCGAAGCCCTGATCGACGGCCTCACCCAGATCCCCCACAGCCGCCTCAACGGCCACCGCACCCAGCGCTGCCCCGGCACGGTGAACCTCTGCTTTGAGGGCATCGAGGGCGAGAGCCTCCTTCTGTGGCTGGACGCCAAGGGCGTGGCGGCCTCGTCGGGGTCGGCGTGCACCTCCGGGTCGCTGGATCCCAGCCACGTGCTGCTGGCCCTGGGGCTCCCCCACGAGATCGCCCACGGCTCGCTGCGCCTGAGCATCGGCGCGGAGAACACCGAGGCGGAGATCGCGCATATTTTGAAGGTCGTGCCGGAGGTGGTTTCCTACCTGCGGGGAATGTCCCCGGTGTGGGAGGCCCTGGAGGCAGGCCGCCAGCCCCATTGGATTTAACACGGGGTTCGCCGGGCCGCTTCGCGGCACGGGTCGATGTGGGCATCGACCCCTACGAAACGGTTTTCCCGTGGGCAGTCGGACGCTTCACCACTTACATCAATGAAAGGATTGTTTCCCCATGTTATACAGTGAAAAAGTCATGGATCATTTCCAGAACCCCCGGAATGTGGGCAAGCTGGAGGACGCCGACGGCGTCGGCGAGGTGGGCAACGCCAAGTGCGGCGACATTATGAAAATGTACATCAAAGTCCAGGACAACGTCATCACCGATGTGAAGTTCAACACCTTCGGCTGCGGCAGCGCCATCGCCACCAGCTCCATGGCCACCGAGATGATCAAGGGCAAGAC
>CALXCW010000180.1 GCA_944386905.1 uncultured Oscillospiraceae bacterium | reverse complement strand
CCGGGCCCATCTCCGCCATGGCCTCGATGACGGCCTCGTCCAGCCCCTTGCGCGGCGGATCGACCACGATCACATCGGGCTTTTTCCCCTCTGCTGCCAATTCCCGGGCCGCTTGGCCTGCGTCGGCGCAGCGAAAGGCTGCGTTTTCCACCCCGTTGCGCCGGGCGTTTTCCCGGGCGTCGGCCACGGCGGCCTCGATGATTTCCACGCCGATGACCTCCTTCACCTGCCTCGCCAGCACCAGGGAGATCGTCCCCGTGCCGCAGTAGAGATCCACCGCCCGCTCTTGCCCCGTGAGTTCGGCCATCGCAAGCGCCCCCTCATAGAGCTGCTCGGCCTGGTCGTGGTTCACCTGGTAGAACGACCGGGGCGAGAGGCGGAAGGTCAGGCCGCACAGCCGATCCTCAATATAGCCCGGCCCGTAGAGGGTGCGGAACTGATCCCCCAGCACCGCATTGCCCCGGCGGGTGTGGATACTCAAACAAACGGTGTGCAAGTTTTCCACACTTGTCAACAGGTTCTCCACAAGTGTCGATTCCTGGGGAATCCGGTCGCCGTTGACCACCAGGCACACCAGCACCTGCTTCGTCACCGCCGCCGCGCGCACGTAGATATGGCGCACCAGCCCCCGGTGGGCCCGCTCGTCATAGACGCTGGCGCCGCTTTTCTTCATCCACTTGAGCACCGCCTCCTTGGCCCGGTCGGCGGCGCTGCCCTGGATGCGGCAGCGGCCCACGTCCACCACCCGGTGGCTCCGGGGGGCGAAAAACCCTGCCACCGGCCGGCCGGCGATACCGCCCACGGGGTACTGGGCCTTGTTGCGGTAGCCCGTCACCTGGGGGCTGGGGACAATGTCCACCCCCTCCAGGTCGCAGCCGCCGATGCGGTTGAGGGCGTCGCCCACCCGCTGGGCCTTGGCTTGGAGCTCCTCTTCATAGTCCATATGCCAAAAGACGCAGCCGCCGCAGCGGGCGGCGCTGGGGCAGCCCGGCTCCACCCGGTGAGGGCTGGGGGTTAAGACCTCCAAAATATCGCCATAGGCGGCGGTGTGACCCAGGTGGGCAATCTTCACCCGCACGGTTTCGCCCCGGATGGCCCCGGCGACGAACACCGCCAGGCCCTCCACCCGGCCCACGCCCTGTCCCTCGCTGGTATAGCCGGTGATGGCCAGATCCAGCACCTGGCCCAGGCGCACGGGGTATTCTCGTTGTTTCACGTGAAACATCACTCCAACGTAACGTTCTCGCCGCTCTCCAGGTCAAAGTAGTCCGTGGAGGCGGCGGTGCCGGCCTCGCCCTCGCTGTAGTCGGCGGTGACGGTATAGGTCACCTGCAAACGGCCTTCCTTCAGCCCGTCCACCGTAAAGCCGCCGGTGACCGTGGCGACGCAGTGGCGGCTGGCAGTCTCGGAAAAGACCGTATCCAGGGCGTAGTTCTGCAGATCCACCAGCCTGCCTTGATAGTAGGCGTTCACCGCCTCGGCGCCGGGAAAGCCCGAGAACACCGGCAGGGTGTAGGCATAGCTCACCACGTCCTCGATGAGATCCTCTTCCACGGTCTCGCTCCAGGCGATCTCCGCGGGCAGGGGCTCCAGGGGCGTGGAGGGGACGATCTCGATGGGGAGTTCCTCCACCTCCTGCTCCTCGACGGAGGGCGTCGTTGCTTCGTCCTCCACCACGGGCGGGTCGGGCGTCACGGGCGGCGTGGTCTCCTGGGCGGCGCAGGCGCACAGGGTCAAAAGGGCCAGAACAGCGGCCCAGCATTTCAATTTCATGGTATTCCTCCTTTTTCGCCATTCTACCATAGATCCAGGGGATTGACAATGGCTCCGCCGCCGGGGATAATGGGCAAAAGGAGGTCGTGCCATGGACTACACACATTGTACTCTCTGTCCCCGGCGGTGCGGGGTCAACCGCGCGGCAGGGGAGCGGGGCTACTGCCGCCAGGGCGCGGCGGTGCGCCTGGCCCGGGCCGCCATCCACACCGGAGAGGAACCGGCCATCGGCGGGCACTACGGCGCGGGGGCGGTGTTTTTTTCCGGCTGCACCCTGGGGTGTGTCTACTGTCAAAACCGGGCCATCAGCCACGGCGGCTTTGGCCGGGACATCGACGCGGCGCGGCTGCGGGAGATCTTTCTTTCGCTCATCGACCAGGGGGCGGAGACCATCGACCTGGTGACGCCCACCCAGTTTCTGCCCGACCTTCTCCCGGCCCTGACGCCGAAGCTGCCGGTGCCGGTGGTGTATAACTGCGGCGGCTACGAGACGGTGGAGACGCTCCGGGCCCTGGAGGGGCTGGTGGATGTATACCTGCCCGACTATAAATATAGTGATGCGGCGCTGGCGGCGCGGCTTTCCCAGGCGGCGGACTACCCCGAGACGGCGCTGCGGGCCATCGAGGAGATGGTGCGCCAGACCGGCGCGCCGGTCTACAAGGGGGATCTGATGACCCGGGGGGTGGTGGTGCGGCACCTGGTCTTGCCCGGGCAGCTGGACAACACCCTGGGTGCCCTGGACAATCTGGCCGCCCTGGGCCCGGAACGGTTCCTTTTGAGCCTGATGAGCCAGTATACCCCCATGCCCGGGCTGACCGGCGACCTGGCCCGGCCCATCACGGCCCAGGAGTACGACGGCGCCCTGGCCTATGCCAAGCTTCTGGGCTTTTCCCGGGGCTACGCCCAGGAATACCAGTCGGTGGGCCAGTCCTATATCCCGGCCTGGGATTTGGAGGGCGTTTAGGCGGCAGAATGCAAACAAATGTTTGCAAATAAGAAAAGTCTATGGTATACTCCCAGATAGGAGGGATCGCCATGGCCAGAACCAGCGACAAACAGGGCAAGATACTTGCCTTTCTCACCGACTATATCGAAGAAAACGGCTATCCGCCGTCGGTGCGGGAGATCTGCGAGGCGGTGGGGCTCAAGTCCACGGCGACGGTGTCCTACCACCTGACGGAATTGCAGCGCCAGGGGCTGGTGCAGCTGGAGGGCGGCAAGCGCCGGGCCATCTCCCTGCCCCAGCGGGCCCCGTCCGGGCGGATCCCGGTGCTCGGCCTGGTGACGGCGGGCCGGCCGATCCTGGCCCAGGAGCACTGGGAGGGTACGATCCCCTACGAGGGCGAGCCCGGTATGTTTGCCCTGCGGGTGCGGGGCGACTCGATGATCGGCGCGGGGATCATGAGCGGCGATCTGGTGGTGGTGCGCCCCCAGCAGACCGCGGACAACGGCGACATCGTGGTGGCGCTCCTCGAGGACGAGGCCACGGTGAAACGGTTCAAGCGCCGGGCGGACGGCGTGTGGCTCATGCCGGAAAATCCGGCCTATGATCCCATCGACGGCCGCAATGCCCGGATTTTAGGCAAGGTCAAAGCACTGTACCGCAGCTATGAACCGTAATTGATACTACCCCAAAGGGCGCGTTGCATTTTGCAACGCGCCCTTTGCAAAATGCACAACTCCAGTTCAGGAGTTGTGCATTTTGCGCCGCCTGCGGGCGGGTTATTGAACGCGAAAGG
>CALXCW010000179.1 GCA_944386905.1 uncultured Oscillospiraceae bacterium | reverse complement strand
ATCTGCCCAGAAAACCAGATACTGAACTACAGTACAACCAACCGAGATGGCTACCGGGAATACATATGAGTAGACCTTTCTGAATCCATTTATCCCCAGCGGGCATAATACCGGCTTAACTTGGCGAGCGGAAGTTACTCTTGCACAGCTCCTCCCACTCGTCTGCGGTAGCATGCCCATTTTGCCTTTTCATCATGGGAAACTGCCGTTATTGTAGGGTATTCTGCACTGCATTTCAACCATGAAACCGCTGATACTGGCGCTTTCTTTTGCATGACCTGCATTCATTTGTACCGGATTTTACTTTTTCATTTAACCCTTTCATGTGCAAGCAGCTTTCTGAGTTTTTGTCCGTCTGATGACCGGTGATTCACAAGTGGACAAGGGCGCATTCGTCGATTATAATAAAAGAAATAGCGCGGCATTGCCGTAAGAAACGAGGCTTGCCCATGGAAGAGGAATACATGGTCAGCGGATACTGCCGCTGTACCGATCAGGCGCGTACGGTACTGTTGGAGTGGACCGGCACAGCTTGGGAGTCTGACTGCAGCTATCCCCATTGCACGTTTCAAGGCGAGTGCCCTGTGGCTGCGCGGCTGCAGGAAATAGAAGTCGCCGGAACGGAAGTTTAGTTGGGCCACTGGCCCGGGAGGAATGACTATGCGAGATGGAATGATCACCGTGGCTGTGGCCACGCCGTCGGTCGCGGTAGCCGATTGCGTCCACAACGCCCAGGCTACGGCTGTTCTTGTAAAAAAAGCCTGTGAGCGGGGTGTCAAAATTTTGGTGCTGCCAGAATTGGGGCTCACAGCCTACACTTGCGGCGATCTCTTCCTGCAGCCGACCTTGCTGCGGGGCGCAGAGGCTGCCTTAGATACAGTTCTGGAAGCAACCCGCGGCAAGGATATGGTTGTCGCGGTGGGTCTGCCGGTGGCATCAGGCGGGTGTCTTTATAATTGCGCGGCGATCTGCCAAAACGGAGTCATTCTCGGCCTGGTACCCAAGGTACACGTACCCAATTACGGTGAATTTTACGAAAAGCGACACTTCACGCCAGCTCCATCGGAAACACGCTCAGTTACGCTTTGCGGTCAGATCGTCCCCATGGGCTCCAAGCTTCTCTTCCCCTGCCGCGAAATACCTGAGCTGGTGCTGGGGGTGGAAATCTGCGAAGATCTTTGGGTTCCCGATCCCCCGTCGAACCATTTGGCTTTGGCTGGGGCCACAGTGCTTTTGAACCTCTCGGCCAGTAATGAAGTTTTAGGTAAGTCCGCCTACCGCCGCCAGTTGGTGTCGGGACAGTCGGCACGACTTTCGGCAGCATATCTCTACGCTTGCGCCGGGGACGGTGAATCCACCACCGACTTGGTCTTTTCCGGCCACAATCTCATTGCAGAAAACGGCGCCATTCTTGCAGAACAGCGCTATGAGACAGGCCTGCTGGTTACAGAGATTGATGTGCAACGACTCGACCAGGAGCGCAGACGCATGGGCAATGTGGCGGAATACTGCCCTGGCTACCAGGCTATCCCATTCTCCCTCACCCTCTGTGAGACAACGCTCACCCGTCCTGTGGCGCCTATGCCTTTCGTTCCGGACGATGCTTCCGACCGCGCCGCCACCTGTGAAGAAATCCTCACCCTGGCCGCACGGGGCCTTAAAAGGCGGCTGGAACACACCCACGCAAAAAAGGCTGTGCTCGGTCTCTCTGGCGGCCTTGATTCAACCTTGGCACTCTTAATCACTGTCCGTGCTTTTGATCTTCTCGGCCGCAATCGCAGCGAAATACTGGCAGTGACCATGCCCTGCTTTGGCACCACCGACCGTACTCTCCACAATGCCCTCGCCCTGGCCGAGAAGCTGGGGGCGGAGATCCGCACTGTCACGATCGGCGAAGCGGTCAGGCAGCACTTCACCGATATCGGCCAATCCATGGACGATCACGACATCACCTTTGAAAATGGGCAAGCTCGGGAACGCACCCAGGTTTTGATGGATCTCGCCAATATGTATGGCGGTATGGTGGTGGGCACCGGTGATCTCAGCGAATTGGCTCTGGGCTGGGCAACCTACAATGGCGACCATATGAGCATGTACGGCGTCAACGGATCCATTCCCAAGACGCTGGTGCGGCATTTGGTGGCCTATGTGGCCCAGGAGAGCAATGATGAGGCACTGCGCGCTGTGCTGCTGGATATCCTGGACACGCCTGTCTCGCCGGAGCTTCTGCCTGCTGTGGATGGCGCCATCGCGCAAAAGACCGAGGATCTGGTGGGCCCCTACACACTCCACGACTTTTTCCTCTACTACGCTATCCGCTGGGCCTTCCCGCCACGGAAGGTCTACCGCCTGGCACGCTACGCTTTGGGCGACCAATTTGATGACAAGACCATTCTCCATTGGCTCCAGACCTTCTACCGCCGCTTCTTTACCCAGCAGTTCAAGCGCAGCTGCCTCCCCGATGGCCCCAAGGTAGGCACCGTGACCCTTTCACCTCGAGGCGACTGGCGTATGCCCTCTGATGCGGTGCAGACACTCTGGCGCAACCAACTGGAGGCCCTTATCCAGGAGGCGCAGCCATGACCGGTGCAGAACGCAGAGCCAAAATCATTGATCTGCTCCGTACTGCCAAGGCTCCTCGTTCCGGCAGTGAGTTGGCGCGGGAGCTCGGCGTGAGCCGACAGGTTATCGTCCAGGACATGGCTCTACTCCGGGCTCGTACAGATCTGGAAATTCTCTCCACCTACCGCGGCTATGTTCTACGTAGCGACACGGCCCAATTCCGAAGGGTGTTCAAGGTTCGCCACAATGCCAGTGAAACTGCCCGGGAACTCCGGGAAATTGTGGATCTCGGCGGCAGGATCGAAGATGTTTTCATCTATCATAAGGTCTATGGGATTGTTCGAGCCGCACTGCGGCTCTCCTCACGCGCAGACATTGATCTATTTCTAGAGCGTTTGGCCACCGGCAGTTCGGAACCTCTCATGCGCATCACCGATGATTTTCACTATCATACTGTAGCCGCTGACCACGAGGAAACACTTGCGCGTATCGAAGCTCGACTGGGTGAATTGGGTTTCCTTGCTCCCCTCAGAGACTATGAACCCCAGGATGTAACAGGAAAATAGCGGAATTTTCCCAACTATTTTCAGCAGTGAACCCAGTGCAGCGCGGCATACTAGCTGCGGAGGGATGCAATATGCAGGTGAAATCGTTACTGCTTACCATGGGCATTGGCGTAGTTGCCGGTGCTGCTACCGTTTTGATGATCCCGCGGCACAGCGAGGCCTACCGTATGGCCGATGATGCCGCACACACCATCAAGCAGAGCGCCGGACGGATGCTCGATTCCATCCGCGGCGACTGACCGGCGACTGACCGGCGACTGGGGGACACCGTCCCCCGTACATTTTTAACCGTACTTGCCCTGTCTTGACAGTTGTCTTTCCACAAAAATATGCTATAATAATGGCAAATTTAATTCGAGGTGTCTGCCATGAATGACAATAAGCCCTGGAATATGTCCATGCTCTGTGACTTTTACGAGCTCACCATG
>CALXCW010000178.1 GCA_944386905.1 uncultured Oscillospiraceae bacterium | reverse complement strand
TTTTTAAAGAGCGTGGGCCTGCCCTATCTGACCTTGAGCCGGGCCGCGGCCACCCTCTCCGGCGGCGAGGCCCAGCGAATCCGCCTGGCCACCCAGATCGGCTCGAGCCTGATGGGGGTGCTCTATATCCTCGACGAGCCCTCCATCGGCCTGCACCAGCGGGACAACGACAAGCTCATCGCCACGTTAAAGCGCCTCCGGGACTTGGGCAACACCCTCCTGGTGGTGGAGCACGACGAGGACACCATGCGCGCCGCGGACTACATCGTGGACGTGGGCCCCGGCGCGGGGGTGCACGGCGGCGAGATCGTGGCCGCCGGGTCGCTTCAGGACATCATCGCCGCGCCGCGAAGCCTCACGGGCCAGTACCTCTCGGGGAAGAAATACATTCCCGTGCCCGCCGTCCGCCGCCCGGGCAACGGAAAAAGCCTGGTGATCCGGGGGGCGGCAGAGAACAACCTGTGCGGGATCGATGTGGAGATCCCCCTGGGGACGTTCACCTGCGTCACCGGCGTGTCGGGGTCGGGCAAGTCCTCCCTGGTCAACGAGATTCTCTATAAGACCCTGGCCGGACAGCTCAACCACGCCCGCACCCACCCCGGCAAGTGCGACCGGATCGAGGGTTTGGAGCATCTGGACAAGGTGGTGGGCATCGACCAGAGCCCCATCGGCCGCACGCCCCGCTCCAATCCGGCCACCTACACCGGCCTCTTCGGGGACATCCGCGATCTCTTCGCCTCCACGGCGGAGGCCAAGGCCCGGGGCTACGGCCCGGGGCGGTTCTCCTTCAATGTCAAGGGCGGCCGGTGCGAGGCCTGCTGCGGCGACGGCCTGGTGAAGATCGAGATGCACTTTTTGCCCGACGTGTACGTGCCCTGCGAGGTATGCCACGGCAGGCGCTACAACCGCGACACCCTGGAGGTGACCTATAAGGGAAAGTCCATCTCCGACGTGTTGGAGATGACCGCCGACGAGGCGCTGGAGTTTTTTGAAAACCTGCCGCGGCTTCGAAACAAGGTGCAGACTCTGGTGGACGTGGGGCTGGGGTATGTGAAGCTGGGCCAGAGCTCCACCACCCTCTCCGGCGGCGAGGCCCAGCGGGTGAAGCTGGCCACGGAGCTGAGCCGCCGGGCCACGGGCCGGACGGTGTATATCCTCGACGAGCCCACCACGGGCCTTCATATGGCCGACGTCCACAAGCTCATCGAGGTCTTGGAGACCCTGGTGGACGGCGGCAACACGGTGCTGGTCATCGAGCACAACCTGGACGTCATCAAGGTGGCCGACCACATCATCGACCTGGGCCCCGAGGGGGGCAGCGGCGGCGGACAGCTGGTGGCGGCGGGTACGCCGGAGGAAGTGGCGGCGAATCCCAAGAGCTACACGGGGCAATATCTCCGCCGCGTCCTGCCGTAAAGCCTCCCCGTGGTGCCGTAGGGACGGGCCGCGCCGGAGGGGATCGCCCCCGGTCGGCCATACAGGCCGCCCCTACGCCCCCGCCTGCAATTTTAACCGTAGGGGCGGGCCGCGTGCCCGCCCGAAAGCCTCCCCTTTTCAAAGGGGAGGTGGCGCGGCGCAGCCGCGCCGGAGGGGATCGCCCCCGGGCGGCCATACAGGTCGCCCCTACGCCCCCGCCTGCAATTTTAACCGTAGGGGCGGGCCGCGTGTCCGCCCCATAAATCCCCCTGCCCGCCGTTGCCACCGGCGGGCTTTTGTGCTATAATACTCGGGTATTTTCCAAGGAAAGGGAGGAACTCCATGGAAGCGGTGCGCCTTGTTCCCTGTGCCGACTACGGCCCCGGCTGCCGCGAAGCGCTCCGGGCCGCCTGCGGTGACCTGAGCTGGGTGACGCCCGGCATGACCGTTGGCATCAAGGTCAACCTGGTGGCCGGTGCGCCGCCGGAGAAGGCCGTCACTACCCATCCGGCCCTGGTGGCTGCACTGACGGAGCTGCTCACAGAGCGGGGCGCGAAGGTGCTGGTGGGCGACAGCCCCGGCGGCCTTTTTACCCCGGCCTTTTTGCAGCGGGTCTACCGCCTCAGCGGCTACGACGCCGTGGAGCGCGCCGGGGCCGTGCTCAACCTGGACTGCGCCATAAAGGAGACGGACTTCCCGGCCGGCGCGGTGCTCCACCGGTTCGCCTATACTGCCTGGCTCGATTCCTGCGACGCCCTGGTGAATTTCTGCAAGCTCAAAACCCACGGCATGCTGGGCATGACCGGCGCGGTCAAGAACATGTTCGGCGCCGTGCCCGGGGCCATGAAGCCGGAGTATCACTTCCGCTTCCCCGACCGGCTGGACTTCGCGAAAATGCTCACGGATTTGCAGTGGTATTTCCGTCCGCGGCTCCATCTGGTGGACGCGGTGACGGCCATGGAGGGCAACGGCCCCACCGCGGGCCATCCGCGGCAGGTGGGGCTTCTGCTGGGGGCGGAGGATCCCTTTGCTTTGGACGACGTCTGCGCGAAGGTGCTGGGCCTTTGCGACGTGGCGACCCAGCAGGCGGCCCGGGAACTGAACCGGCTGCCCGCCTATGCCGTCACCGGCGGCGACCCGGCGGACTACCGCCCGGCGGATTTCGTTCTGCCGCCCCAGGGGAGCACCCTCTTTCGCACGGTGCTTCCCGGCAAGGCCGGCGAGGCCTTCGGCCGGATTGCCCAGGCGGCCCTCTCTCCCCGCCCGGTGCTCACCGGGAACATGTGCGTCAGCTGCGGCCGGTGCGCCGGCATCTGTCCGGCCAAAGCCATCACCATGGAGAAAAAGCGGCCGCACATTCACCGCCGAACCTGCATCCGCTGCTTCTGCTGCCAGGAGTTCTGTCCCGCCGGGGCGCTGAAAGCCCAGCGCACCCCCCTCGCCCGCCTGCTGTCGTCGCTGTAGATTTTTGACGCGCCCTCATCGACCCGCGGCCCTCCGGGCGGCCATACAGGCCGCCCCTACGCACGGGCTAGCCGTTTTCTCCGTAGGGGCGGGCCGCGTGCCCGCCCGAAAAGCGTCCTCCTGCCAAACCTCAATCACTCGGTCACGAAAGGAGACCTCACCTATGTCCACCTTTGCCTCGGCGCCGTGGTGCAAGTTCTACGGCTCCACCCCCGCCCATCTCACCTATCCGAAAAAAACCATCTACCAGATGATCCGCGCCACCTGCGAGAAATTCCCCGACCTTACCGCCTATGAATTCATGGGCAAAAAGACCACCTACCGGGAGTTTCACCAGCGCATCGAGCGCACGGCCCGGGCCTACTACGCGCTGGGCGTGCGCCGTGGCGACCGGGTCACCATCTGCATGCCCAACTGTCCCCAGGCGGTGGACAGCTTCTACGCCCTCAACCGCATCGGCGCGGTGAGCAACATGATCCATCCCCTCTCGGCGGCCAAGGAGATCGCCTTCTTCCTCAACGTCTCCCACTCCAAGGTGATCCTCACGCTGGATCAGTTCTATCCCAAGGTGGACTCCATCCGGGGCGACTTAGAGGCGCCGGTGACCGTTCTGGTGGCCCGGATCCGCGACGAGCTCAAGCCCATGCTGGCCCTGGGCTACCAGCTGACCCAGGGGCGCAAGCTCCCCAAGGTGGCGG
>CALXCW010000177.1 GCA_944386905.1 uncultured Oscillospiraceae bacterium | reverse complement strand
TGTACCGTGGATTTGGAGATTCCAAAGTGCTTGGCGGCGGCACGGATGGTGGTCTGATGTTCGATGATGTACACGGCCAAGTCCCGTGCCCTTTGTTCCATGTTGTCTCGCATCGGCTAACACTTCCCATCATCGTTCTAGGAAAGTGTATGGGCAGGAGTGACTTGGTATGCCCTCTGCTGGCAAATATAACGCGCCAACATCGCCTGTCATCCGCCGCATGTCGAGCTCGCTTTCTAGTTATGCGGCACAAGATCCTGCTATGGAGACACGCCCATCCGTTCTACTTCGATCCCCACCACCCCGCAGCGTGCCTGCGTCTCGGGACTATAATAACAGCTCATATCCTCGGGCGAGGCAGCGGAGATGGTTTCTCTCGTATAGCCGCATTTTAGCAGAGGCAGCTCCGCATACAGCTCTGCAAAGTTTCGAAAGCAATGCCAGGCCGTCGGCCACAGGGCCCGTCCACAGCACACCCGTCACCCCCAGGAAGGTGGGAAGTATCAGCGCCGCCGGGATGAAAAAGAGAATCTGCCGTGCCAGAGAGAGGATGGCCGACTTCATCGGCTTGCCCACGGCCTGGAGATAGACCGCAGCGACGGTCTGGAAACCCGTAAGGGGACACAGCAGCAAAAAGATCCGGAAGGCCATCACAGCGAATTCGTTGTAGAGGGCATCTTCCGCGCCGAAGAGAGACACCACCGCCATGGGCGCGAACTGAAAGAGCAAAAATGCCAGAATGGATATCACTTCCGAGGCAATCAGGGAGATCTCCAGGGCCTGGCGCACACGCTGGAAGCACTTCGCGCCGTAGTTATAGCCGAGAATCGGCTGGGCGCCGGTGGCAATGCCCAGCAGAATGGAAATGAGAATCTGATTGACCTTCATCACAATGCCCGTGGCCGTGAGGGGAATCTCCGCGCCGTAGATGGAACCGGCACCGTAAACGGCCAAAAGGTTGTTGGTTAGCGCCATAACGACGGTGATAGCAAACTGGGTGATAAAACTGCTCAGGCCAAACACGGCGATATTGCCGCAGGTCTTGGCCCGGAAGGCAAAGGCTCCGCAATCGAGATGGATGGTCTTGAACCGGGGCAAATATATCACCGACACCACGAAGGAAGCCACTTGGCCAATGACCGTGGCGATAGCCGCACCCTCTACCCCCATGTGAAATGCAAAGATAAACACAGGATTGAGAATTACGTTGCACACCGCGCCGATAACCATGGAAACCATAGCGTATTTGGGACTGCCGTCGGCGCGGATCATGGAGTTGATGGACGCCGAAATCATCATAAATGGCAGGCCAAGGCCGATGATAAAGCCATACTCCAATGCATAGGGCCGGAGCACATCGGTGGCGCCGAAGAGGGTGAGAATGGGATCGATCCACACGAGAAAGACAGCCGCCAGCACGATGCTCACGATTACCACCAGGCCGATGGCGTTGCCCACGCCTTTTTTGCGGCCGCTTGGTCGCTCTCGCCCAGCTTTAGGCTGAGATAGGCCGCGCCGCCGTTGCCGATCATCATGGACAAGGCCAATGCGATGATGGTGATGGGAAAGACGATGTTGGTGGCGCCGTTGCCCAAATAGCCGACACCCCAGCCAATGAAGATTTGATCGACGATGTTATACAGCGAATTGACCAGCAGCGCTATAACGCTGGGAATGGCAAAGCGTGCAATCAATTTGCCAATGGGTTCCGTTGCAAAGGGACTGCCCTTTTCAACAATGGTTTGTTCCATATGTGAATGACCTCCTCTTATTAAGTAACTAGTTACTTAATAGCGCAAAATGAGACGGCGTGGGAAGGGATTCTCCACGCCGCCAGGGCGGGCGCTTTACAGCATGTCGGCATTTTGCAAAATAAGGTCGGCAAGCTGGACAAACGTCTCCTGCTGGGCCGGGGTGAGGTTGCGGCAGAGCTCGGAAAAGACCGCGGCGTCCTGCTCCAAAATCATCCGGTGCATGCCACGAGATTGGTCGGTGCAGCTGATTTTCTTGTAGCGGCGATCCTGGTCGCTGGGAACACAGCGTACAAAACCCTTGCTCTCCAGGCGCTGCAGGTGCTTGGTCATGGCCGGATGGGTGATATGCTCCAGGCGCTCAAGATCATTTTGATGAATCTCCGTCTCTCCGGCCTCCTCCAGCCTGCTGATGGAGCCCAAAACCCGCAGTTGCACCGAAGTGAGTCCCAGAGCAGCCGCTTTTTCGTCCAGCCGTTTGCGAAACGCCCGGTTGATAATGGCGATTTTCAGGCCAAAGGGCATCATACCCATACCGCCTCCCAAGAGTGTGTAAATAAGTAACTAATTACATATTATGATATCCCATTTCTCCGCCGTTGTCAACCTGGTAGATGCGGCAAAATTCTGGTGATTTCGTCACAGAACTCTGTCGATCTTTGGGGTATACTAAATATAAACAGAGGCCGCTGGACTTGGGCGCCGCGGCAAACGTAGAGAAAGGAGCTGTACAAGATGGCAGCTATGGACATCAATCATCAACAATTTCACCAGCTGATTCAGGGGGACAAGCCTGTGTTAGTGGATTTCTGGGCGCCCTGGTGCGGCTATTGCCGCCGGATCGGGCCGGTATACGAACGCATTGCGGAAGAGTACGGAGACTCCGTCGCGGTGACAAAAATCAACGTCGACGAGGAAGGCCCCCTGGCTGACCAGGAACAGGTGGAGGTAATTCCCACCCTGATCCTCTACCGCAACGGCCGGGCCGTGGACACCATCGTAAATCCCGGCTCCAAGGCTGCCATCGACCGCTTCCTCCAAGCCGCTCTGACCAAGTGAAGCCGATTCTCCACCTCCGCCGGGAGACATGGCAGGCAGTGGGATGGGCCGCGCGCATGCCACATGCCGCTCTCCTTGACAAAAATGCCGAATGATCCATGGATCATTCGGCATTTTGTTGGTCTGCAAGCGCGTTTTTAACGTCACTTTCCCTGCCTTCAGTTCTGAAACAGGGAAAGACGCTTTTGGTAGTAGGTGTAGTTGATGGCAAAGCTCACAGCCACACCTACCAACGTGCTGACAATCGAAGCGAACTCCACATCGTAGCCCGTGACAATAGCCACGAAAATCGGATAGAGCACCCCCACTAAACCATTGGCAGCCATCAGCATATAGAGCCGCTGAGGCGCCTTGCTGCGGAACTTGATCAGTCCTACGCAGCACCAGGCCGTCAGTCCCGCCAGAGCCAAGCAGCACAAGCCGTAGAACACATCCACCGTGTGAAGCGAAGCGCCATAGTAAGCATAGACTTGCCCAGCTGTGAGCCCGGAGGTAGTATAGACGCCACCCGTGAAATAGCTGATTCCGGTGCCCAACAGCGCTAGCACGCCCACCCAAAGGCCAAACCGGGTAAGGAATTTATGCCACTTGAGGGGCATGGTCTGCGCTCCGCCCTGGGGCTGGTAACCCTGGGACTGGTAGCCTTGCGGCTGATAGCCCTGAGGCCGGTAGCCCTGGGACTGATAGCCCTGATTTTGGTTTTGGTAGCTCTGCTCGCTCTCCACTGCCGCACCACAGGCGGTGCAGAACTTTGCGTTGGGTGGAAGCTGTTTTCCACATGCGCTGCAA
>CALXCW010000176.1 GCA_944386905.1 uncultured Oscillospiraceae bacterium | reverse complement strand
AACATCAAAAAACTGTAACCCATGTCCTTTCCCTGGTGTTACCTATGTTACGCTTGACAATACAGGCCGCCCCTACGGCGTGATCGGAAGTGCCTTTCGCGGTGGAGCTTTACGGATCACTGAACCGCTTTTCCAGGGTGGCGGGGTTGAACTGGCTCAGATACACCCGGTTCATGCCGAATTCGCTGGTGAGCACAAAGGACTTGGGCAGCTCCTCCCCGGCGGGGATCACCTGGCCCGCCCCCTCCGCCTGGGTCAGAAACGCCCGGGTGTGCTTGGAGCAGGTGGTGTTGTCCAGATCGAAGATCCCCACAACGGAGCGGCTGCGCACGGCCATGTCGGCCCCCAGAGAGAGATACATCTACAGCGCCTCCTTGCACGTTCCCAGCTCCCAGCCGGTCTTGGCCCCGGCGGCGATGTGCAGCACCGCCCCCAAATTGGGGCACGTCCGGCTCTCGCAGCAGGTGATGAGCACCTGGCCGCCCCGGAGCTGATTGATGAGATAATCCTGCCGTCCGGCGTCCAGCTCGGACAATACGTCGTCCAGCAGCAGCACCGGCATCTCGCCGGTGTCGTCGCGGAAGATATCCCGCTCGGAGAGCTTCAGGGAGATGGCCGCCGTGCGCACCTGGCCCTGGGAACCGAAGCTCTTCAAGCTCACGCCGTTGAGCTCCACTTCAAAGTCGTCGCGGTGGGGGCCCGTGAGGCACTGGCCCGCCTCCAGCTCCGCCCGGAGGTGGGTCTCCTGGTGGGCCAGCAGCGCCCTTTCAATCTCCAGCCGGGGCGCGAGGGGATTTTCCACCGTGGACACGGTGCGGTAGCTAAGGCGAAGCGTCTCCTTCCCGCCGGAGAAGTCCCGGTGATACGCCTCGGAAAGCCGGGAGAGCTTTTCAAGGTAGTTGGCCCGATAGGCGATGATCGCCGCGCCGAACTGACAAAGCCGCAGGTTGAAGTCGGGCAGGACGTCCAGATACTCCGGCCGCTCCCGCCAGTCCTTGACCAGGCGGCTCTTGTGCTCCAAAAGCCGCTGGTACTCCCCCAGGGCCTTTTCATAGCCGGGCCGGAGCTGGCAGAGGGCGAAGTCTAAAAACCTGCGCCGCTTCTCCGCGCCGGCCTTGAGAATCAGCAGATCCTCCGGGCAGAAGAGCACCGTGGTCAGCGTGCCGGAGAGGGCGGCGAAGCTCTTCTCCTTCACGCCGTTTTTGTAGAGCTGCCGGGGCCTGCGGCCCTGGAAGAGCACGGCCCGGAGGGTGTGGGTGCGCTCGGCGCCGGCGATGTCGGCCTCCAGGTCGGCAAAGTCCGCGCCGAAGCGGATGAGCTCCTGCTCCCGCCGGGTGCGAAAGCCACGGCCCGTGGAGAGATAGACCAGGGCCTCCAAGAGATTGGTCTTGCCCTGGGCGTTGTCGCCGAGAATGAGATTGACGCCGGGGACAAAGGCGGCGTCCAGGGCTTCGTAGTTGCGAAAGCCACGAAGCCGCAGGGCCTCAATCTCCATCGGCGGTCACCCGCCACGTCCCGCCGAGGCAGCTGACCAGATCGCCGGGGCGGAGCTTTTTCCCCCGCATGGTGCACACTTCGCCGTTGACCGACACATCCCCGGCCTGCACCGCCGTCTTGGCCATGCCCCCCGAGGGGACGGCGTCGGCAAATTTGAGAAAGTCCTGGAGCTTGATAAATTCGGTGTGGATGGCCACATCCACAACCCCGGCCTGACGCCGGGTGACACGTACTTTCATGGAATGTCCTTTCTATGGGTGGGGGTGATTCTGTGGCCTTCGCAGGCGGGCACCCAAGGCTCCCCTTTGAAAAGGGGAGGCTTTCCGGGCGGGCAGATGATTTATTCTGCCTTCAGGCGCACCGGCAGCACCATATAGAGAAAGCTCCGGCTGCCGTCGCAGGGGGTCAAGACGATGGGGCTCAGGCCGTTGGAGAGCTCCAGAATCACATTGTCCGACGGCACTGCCTTGAGGGCGTCCAGGAGATAGCGGCAGTTGAAGCCGATTTCCAGATCGCCGCCGTCGCCGGCCAGCTCACAGGAATCCCGGGCCTCGCCGATGGTGGTCACCGTGTGGAACTGGGCCACATCCCGGGAGAAGCGGCAGCGCACCGGGCTCTTGAGCTTCTCGGTGACGATCAAGCCCACCCGGTCGATGGATGCCGTCAGCCGGGCGCGGTTGGCCGCCAGTTGGATGGGATTGTTCTCCGGCACCACCCGCCGCCAATCGAGAAATTCGCCCTCGAGGACGCGGCAGACCAGGGTCACCGCTCCCACCTCAAAGAGGATATGCTTGCGGCCCAGGGTGAAGGCCGCCGGGTCGTCGCTGTCGCCCAGAATCTTCTCCAGCTCCTTCAAAGCCGCCGAGGGCACCACGAACTTCACTTCCCGCTCCAGGCTCTCTGCGGGGATATACCGCCGCAGGGCCAGGCGGAAGCCGTCCACGGCCACCATGGTCACGCTCTCCGGCTCCACCTCGATCAGGCAGCCGGTCTGCACCGGCCGGGCCATGCTCTCGCTCACCGAGAAAATCGTGCCGGAGATCATCTCCCGGAGCTTGTTCTGGGGCACCTTGATGGCGTTTTCATACTCCACATCCGGCAGCTCCGGATAGTCCTCGGCGCTCATGGCCATGATGGTGAACGAGGCGATTCCGCTCTTGATGGCCACGCGGTATTTCTCATCCACGGTCACGGTGACCTCGTCGTCGGGGAGCTTGCGGATGATGTCGAAGAACAGCCGCGCCGGCATCACACAGCTGCCGGTTTCGGTGATCTCACCCGGCACCGAGACCGTGATTCCCGTCTCCAGATTATAGCCAGAGAGGTACAGTTCCATCCCCGCCCGGACGTGGATTCCCTCCAGAGCCGGAATGGAGCTTTTCTGGGCCACCGTGCGCGAGGCCACGGAGATTCCGCTTACCAGGAGATTTTTGTCACAGGTGAATTTCATAGAGAGCCTCCTTCGCGCCCGCCGGTTTGTCCACAGCCATCCCCCGGCGGTCTTGGCAAAATGTCTATCTATCTTTAGAGAGAAAGAATATTAGGTAGCAGCAGTAGCAGTAGTACGTTTTTATGTGGAAAAGTCCCGCGAGGCCAGGCGGCGTCTGGGTTTTTGCCCAACAGCCCGCTGTGGAGAAATTTCGTCTTTTCCACAGCCTCGGCCGTCCCCGCCGGGAGATGCCGTTGTCCACAGGAAAAATCTCCACATTCCACAGCCCCTGTGGACGCTCAGAGCTTGGAATTGATGTTGGCCATAATGTCGCGAATGGTGTCGTTGAGGGGGTTTTTGCTGTCGGCCAGGGACTTCTCAATCTTGCGCACCGAGTGTAAGACCGTGGAGTGATCCCGGCCGAATTCCTTGCCGGTGTCGGGCAGGGAGAGGTTGGTCATCTTGCGGATGAGATACATGGCCACCTGCCGCGCCTCGGCGGTGCCCTTGTTCTTCAGCGTGCCGCGGAGGGTGTCCTCGTCGATGGCGTAGAACTTGCCCACCTCGCTGATGATCAGGCTGGGGGTGGGCAGCGTGTCGGCCTTGCCCTTGTACATGTCCTTGATGGCCCGGGAGACGTTGGTCACATTGATCTCCATGCCCGTGAGCTCCCAGTAGGCCTTGATCTTCTTCACCGTGCCCTCGATCTGGCGGATGTTGGTGGT
>CALXCW010000175.1 GCA_944386905.1 uncultured Oscillospiraceae bacterium | reverse complement strand
GGCGCCATCGGCGCGGGCGGTCTGGGCGCCATGTCCCTGCTGCGGGGCTACGGCCGCACCTGGCGCGTGGTGCTCTATGTGTCCGTGGTGCTGCTGGTGATCCTGGTGCAGATCATCCAAACTGTCGGTACCGCCCTCTGTATCAAAACAGACCGGCGTATCAACCATACCATCAAAAAGAAAAGAGGAAACAAAGCATGAAAAAGAGACTTTTCGCCCTGAGCCTGGCACTGGTTTTGGTGCTGGCCCTGGCCGCCTGCGCCGGAAACGGCGACAGCAAGACCATCAAGGTTGGCGCCACCCCCGCCCCCCATGCCGAGATCCTGGAAGTGGCCAAGGATTTGCTGAGCAAAGAGGGTTACACTCTGGAAATCGTGGAGTTTGACGACTACATCATGCCCAACACCGCCGTGGAGGAGGGCGAGCTGGACGCCAACTACTTCCAGCACATCACCTATATGAACACCTTTAACGCCGACAACGGCACCCATCTGGTTAGCGCTGGCGCCATCCACTATGAGCCCTTCGGCCTCTACGCCGGCAAGACCGCTTCTCTGGATGCCTTGGCCGACGGCGCGCAGATCTCCATCCCCAACGACGCCACCAACGGCGGCCGCGCCCTGCTGCTCCTCCAGGAGCAGGGGCTCATCACCCTGAAAGAGGGCAGCGGCCTGGAGCCCACGGTGCAGGACATCGTGGACAACCCCAAGAACCTGGAGATCATGGAGCTGGAAGCCCGACTGTTGCCCACCACCCTGCAGGACGTGGACATGGCCGTTATCAACGGCAACTACGCCATTGACGCCGGTCTGAAAATCGCCGACGCCCTGGCTGTGGAGTCCTCCGACGGCGCTGCCGCCGAGGCCTACGCCAATGTGGTGGCCGTGAAGGAAGGCAACGAGAACAGCGAAGCCATCCAGGCTCTGGTGAAGGCCCTCACCAGCGAGGAAGTCCGCACCTTCATCGAAGAGACTTACGCCGGCGCCGTGATGCCCCTGTTCTGATCGCCAAAGATCCATTCCCCGGATGCAAATGCATCCGGGGAAATTTTTATTGACATTCCGGGTAGACTATGGTATGCTACGGTTCACAAAAGGGAGTAGTTTGAAAGTCATACCCTCAACATCTCGGTTTCTGAAACCTGGTGGTATGCGCCCATAGGGTAACAAGACTTTTCGTCAGCCGTCCAACGCGGCCTTGACGAAAGGTCTTTTTTTATTTCTCGCTCATAAAGGAGGAACGCCATGAACAAGCCTTATTTTTCCATGTCGTCTCAGGAAGCTCTGGACGCCCAGCACGGATCGCTCCACGGTCTCAGCACGGCGGAGGCCGCCCGTCGTCTGGAAGCCTTTGGCCCGAATAAGCTCACTGAAGGCAAGAAAAAAACGGTCTTACAGGTATTCTTTCAGCAGTTTCAAGATCTATTGGTCATCATTCTCATGGCCGCCGCAGTGATTTCCGCCCTCTCAGAAAACGTGGAGAGCACCATTGTCATCTTTGCGGTGCTGCTGCTCAACGCAGTGCTGGGCACGGTGCAGTACGAAAAGGCCGAGAAATCTCTGGAGAGCCTCAAGGCCATGTCGGCCCCCAACGCCAAGGTACTCCGCAACGGTGTGCGGATGGAGCTTCCCTCCTATGAGATAGTGCCCGGCGATATCGTGCTTTTGGAGGCCGGCGACATGGTGGTGGCCGATGGGCGCGTGTTGGAGAATTACTCCTTAAAAGTTAACGAGAGCTCTCTCACCGGCGAAAGTGAGGGCGTGGAAAAGACTGCCGAAGCCCTGGGCGGCGGTGAAGTGGCTCTGGGCGATCAGAAAAACATGGTCTTTTCCGGCTCTCTCGTGACCTATGGCCGGGCCACGGTGCTGGTTACCGCCACTGGGATGGAGACCCAGCTGGGTAAAATCGCAGCGCTGATGAACGCCACAGCGCAGCGCAAGACGCCGCTGCAGCAAAGCCTCGATCGTTTCAGTGCCAAGTTGGCTGCCGTGATCTTGGTGATCTGTGCGGCGGTATTTGCCCTGTCGGTGATGCGCAGCGGCATGAGTATCCTCGATTCATTGATGTTCGCCGTAGCGCTGGCTGTCGCCGCCATTCCCGAAGCGCTCTCCTCTATCGTGACCATTGTCTTAGCTGTAGGCACCAAGAAAATGGCGCGCCAAAACGCCATCATCAAGGATCTCAAAGCAGTGGAAAGTCTGGGCGCGGTGTCGGTGATCTGTTCCGATAAAACCGGCACCCTGACCCAAAACAAGATGCGGCCGCAAAAGATCTACGCAGACGGGCAACTGTTGGCGGGTTCGCAGCTGCATCTCGCCAACGACGTCCAACGACTGCTGCTCAAAGCAGCGCTCCTGGCCAGCGACGCCACCAATGACGAAACCCATGATGTCTCCATCGGCGACCCCACCGAGGTGGCCCTGGTGATGCTGGGTGAGAACTTCGGCGTCATCGAGGAGGACTATCGGGAGCAGCACCCTCGCCTTTCCGAGCTGGCCTTCGACTCCGACCGCAAATTGATGAGCACGCTTCACGAGATCGACGGCGTCCCCACCCTCTATTCAAAGGGCGCCATCGACGTGCTCCTCGACCGGGCTACCCACTTGGCAACTGCTCAGGGAATCGTGCCCCTGAATGCTGCACAGAAGGAGAAAATTCTTCAGGTCAACACCGCCCTATCCCAGGAGGGGCTTCGAGTATTGGCCTTTGCCTACCGGACTCTGGACGCTGTGCGCCCCCTCTCCCTGGATGATGAGCAAGACCTCACCTTCATCGGCCTGATCTCCATGATCGATCCGCCTCGACCCGAGGCCGTTGAAGCCGTGGCACAGGCCAAGCGCGGCGGAATTCGCACCATCATGATCACCGGCGACCATAAACTCACCGCAACTGCCATCGCCCGACAGCTAGGCATTTTCGAAGATGGCGACATTGCCCTCTCGGGCCTAGAGCTGGATGAACTTACCGACGACGCCTTGGACGCCATGCTCGAGAAAGTATCGGTCTATGCCCGCGTCTCACCAGAGCATAAAATCCGTATTGTCAACGCCTGGCAGCGGCAAGGGAAGATTGTTTCCATGACCGGCGACGGCGTCAATGATGCCCCCGCCTTAAAAAAGGCCGATATCGGTGTGGCCATGGGAATTACCGGCACGGAGGTCTCCAAGGACGCCGCATCCATGATCCTGGCAGACGACAACTTTGCCACCATTGTCAAGGCGGTCGTCAATGGCCGCTGCATCTATGAAAATATCAAAAACGCCATTCAATTTCTGCTCTCAGGCAATGCCGCCGGTATTTTCTGCGTGCTCTACGCCTCTCTCTTGGGGCTGCCAGTCCCCTTCCAGCCGGTGCATCTGCTATTTATCAACCTGCTCACCGACTCTCTTCCCGCCATTGCCATTGGCATGGAGCCTGCCCGGCCCGGCCTGCTGGAGCAAAAGCCCCGAGATCCCCAGGCGCCCATTCTCTCAAGGGGCTTATTGAGCCGGATCGGCATCCAAGGTCTGCTTATTGCCCTAGTCACCATGGCCGCCTTCTATCTGGGGCTGCGGGAAGGCGATGCTATGCTGGCCTCCACCCTGGCTTTTGCCACCCTCACCCTGGCACGGCTGTTCCATGGTTTCAACTGCCGGGGACGGGCTTCGATCTTTCAATTGAAATTCTCCACCAATCCCTATTCCCT
>CALXCW010000174.1 GCA_944386905.1 uncultured Oscillospiraceae bacterium | reverse complement strand
GGAGCACTTGGCGATGGCGCAGCTCTGATTGCCCGCCCCGCCGCCGCAGCCGGGACAGTAGCCGCCCAGGTGCATGGAGCAGAGACAACAGTTGAGGCCGCAGAGGGAAAAGCGTGTCTCTTTACGGGTAAAGCCTTTCATTCTATCCTCCTTATGGGCTGCCGGATGACAGTTTTCAGCTTTTCCGGCTTACACCGGCGGGCATCGCTCAGGTAGATTTCGTGATGGAACCGGCCCTGGCTAAAATCAAACGCATAGCCCTGCGACTTGGCGAAGGCCTCCATGGCCGCCACGGTGGCGGGTTCGTCATCATAGGGGCCGATGTGCATGCATTGGACGCACAGCCCTTCTGCCCAGGGGAAAAACTCTACCTGGGAGAAGTTTCGCTGTTTCTTTTCCGCCGCCTCGCGAACTGCCCAGTCATAGACCTCTTCCGTCACAAACTCCGGCAGGCGGATCATGGAGATCCATTGAAACTCCGACTTGCGGGTATAGTCCACGCCATGGACACCCGTCTGCCACCAAAGACCCTCCAGCGGCGGCACCACATAGTCGAAGTAGCCCTCCAGCTTGTGCTTACCCAGTTTGCTCATTTTGATGGTGAAGGCCACGGCGTAGAGCAGCTCCAGCGCCTGCTTGTAGGCGCCGTCCTCCGCGTTGGGGTTGCCCTGCCCCTGCACCGCCAGAAAATTCATGGCAGGCACGGTGACGATGCCCGGCGTCCTGGGCGGCAGATAGAATTCCTTGAACTCCTTCTTGTAGTCAAAAGCCATGGTTATTTCCTCCGTTGTTTGGGCTGAGCTTGAAGGGCCAGGCAGGTAATGCGAGTGAGGGCGGTCATGGTGTCCCGATCGTCCACATCCTCCACCCAGATGTAGTCGTTGGCGCCCTCATAGGGCGGAGCCTTGGGCAGATTGGGAAAGGCAGCCTCACCCGCTGGGGTAATTTTGATAAAAAGCTGGTCGGTACAGATGACGGCGAAAAATATGCCGTCGCAATAGAGACCGTATTCACCGAACATCTTCCGGCTGCGAATCGTGCCCGCCTCCCGCAGCTGCTCAGCCACATAGTCCACAAAGTCCTGATGAGATGCCATGTCAATCCCTCCTGTAGCGGTCTGCAGCGTTTTTGTCAGTTCTCCCAGCTGTGCCCACAGCTCCGCCTTGCCCCCGCAGGTGAGCACCCAGCGGAGAAGACTGTCGGCGTCGGGAATGCCTCCGGTAAACCGATCTGCACCGTACGCCTCCACCAGCCCGCTGGCTCTGGTGTGGTGATCCTCTCCTGCTGGGGCAGGATGGACTGAATGCCGATCGGCGGCTCCATCTTTAAAGAAACTACCGCCTTCTCTGATCTGTCTGCATTATAGCACAGGAATACGACAACTGTCTGTCATGTTTCTTGGAGAATTGCAGAGGAACATATCATATGATATCATAATTTTCATCAAGGTCTGTAGGCGGAGGAAGGATGATCCCATGGAAATCAGAGCAGTGGAAACAGACAAAAAGAGATACCTGGATTTGCTGTTGCTGGCGGATGAGCAGGAGGATATGATTGACCGCTATTTGGAGCGGGGAACGATGTATGTGCTGGAGGACGACGGCGCCAAAGCAGAATGCGTGGTGACCGACGAGGGTGACGGCATTCTGGAGGTGAAAAACATTGCTGTGGAGCCGGCCTTTCAGGGTAAGGGCTATGGGAAGGCCATGATGGACTTTCTCATCCAAACTTACAAGGGAGCCTATACATTGCTGCAGGTAGGCACCGGAGACAGCCCGTCCACCGTCCCATTTTATGAAGCCTGTGGATTTCGCAGGCATCACCTGGTCAAGAACTTTTTCACCGACCACTACGACCATCCTATCTATGACTGTGGGGTGCGGTTGGTGGATATGGTGTACTTGCAACGGAAACTGTAGACCTGCCCAATTGGCGCTGCGGACGAATTTGGGCGGGTGTCACCACTGGCACGACAGCAATCCCATTTAAACATGACAGACGGTTGGCGCCCGCCTGTGATATAATACAAAAAACGAGAAAGGCGGTGCGAGCTGTGAAGCTGGATCGATTGATTGGGATATTGTCCATCCTGCTCCAGCGGGAGAAAGTCACCGCACCGGAGCTGGCGGCGCAGTTTGAAGTATCTCGCCGAACCATTCAGCGAGACATCGAGGCACTGTGCCGGGCAGGTATCCCCATCTCTACCGCGCAGGGTGCGGGCGGTGGTATCACCATCATGGAGGGCTACCGGGTGGATCGTACTGTCCTCACTGCTCCGGAAATGCAGGCCATTTTGGCAGGTCTGCGGAGCTTGGACAGCGTCAGCGGCACGCGACGCTATGTCCGGCTGATGGAAAAGCTGGCTGCTGGGACGGGAGAACTGGTGCCGGAAGGAGCACACCTGCTCATCGACCTCTCATCCTGGTACAAGACCAGCCTGTCGCCGAAGATTGAGTGTATCCAGGAGGCCATCGAGCGGCACTACACCATTACCTTTCGCTACTTCGCACCCGGAGGTGAGACGACGCGGACAGTGGAGCCCTATTATCTGGTGTTTCATTGGTCTACCTGGTATGTGTGGGGCTGGTGCCGCACCCGGAAGGATTATCGCCTTTTTAAACTGAACCGCATCACGGAGCTGGCTGCGGGAGAAGTATTTGCGCCCCGGCCTGCCCCTCTGCCCGATCTAAAACCGGAGCGAGTCTTTCCGGCCGTATATCAAGTCACGGTTCTCTTTGATCCGACTTGCTGCTGGCGGCTGGTTGAGGAATATGGTATAGACCGCTTCCACGTGGAGCCCAACGGATGGCTAAGGTTTACCGGCAGTTTCCCCGATGCCGATAGCGTCCTCAGTTGGGTCTTAACCTTCGGAGATCACGCGGAGCTGGTGGAGCCGCAGGAACTCCGAGAGCGGTTGGCGGCGCTGACCGAGACCTTGGCCCGCCGTTATCGCAAGGAGGAGCATGTTGCCCGGCAGTAGGTGCTTTTCATGCTGACGCACATGGAGAAAGAGAAGGATATTACTGCGTCCACCGATCGGGATGGCGATACCAATGGGGCTGCAGCGCGGGCATTTTATAAGCATCTGGGTTTTATGAAGATCGATACATTTTGCTCAAAGTGCGTCCCGGTTAGAGAGACAAGCACCGCCCTCAACGTGTTAAGCTGAGGACGGTGCTTTGTGTGTGACGGTTAATCCAGTGCCGGGTTGATGGCGTAAATGTTCTTTTGATCCAGTCGCTGGCGCAGCAGTGCAAGGGCCTCACCGAAACGCTGGAAATGGACGATCTCCCGTTCACGCAGGAAGCGAATAACGTCGTTGACATCGGGGTCGTCGCTGAGACGGAGAATATTGTCGTAGGTCACGCGGGCCTTTTGCTCGGCAGCCAGATCTTCCGTCAGGTCGGCAATGGGATCGCCCTTGACGGCCATCCCTGCGGCGTTCCAGGGAGAGCCGGAGGCGGCCGTGGGGTAGATGCCGGCGGTGTGATCGACGAAGTAGGGCATAAAGCCGCTCTCCTCCATCTGTGTGTCGGTCAGCTTTCGCGTCAGCTGATGTACAATGGTGCCGATCATCTCCAGGTGCCCCAGCTCCTCGGTGCCGATATCGGTGAGCAGCGCTTTGAGCTCGGGGTAGGGCATGGAGTAGCGCTGACTGAGATACCGCAGTGATGCGCCCAACTCGCCATCTGGGCCACC
>CALXCW010000173.1 GCA_944386905.1 uncultured Oscillospiraceae bacterium | reverse complement strand
GCGCCGTCGCGGGAAATATCTGTAGAAATCAGGGTTTTGACGCCGATCTCCTGGAGCCGCCGGCAAAAGTCGTCGCAGGTCAATTCGCTCTGCTCCGTCCAGCCCTTGATGGCCACACAGCCATCCTTCAAATCCACACCTACGGCAATTTTCTCGCCGTATGCCGCCACGGCCCGGCACAAGAATGCCTCATCAGTAACAGCAGCGGTACCCAAAATCACCCGGCTTACGCCGCGGCTGAGATAGGCCTCGATGACCTCCATGGAGCGGATCCCACCGCCCACCTCGGCCCGGAGAGACGTGGCAGCGAGGATTTTTTCAATAGCCGGAAGGTTGGGCGTGCCGCCGGACTTGGCTCCCTCAAGATCCACCAGATGGATCCACGTGGCACCGGCAGCCTCAAAGTCCCGCGCCACCTGAGCAGGCTCGTGGTGGTAGACGGTCTTTTGCGCATAGTCACCCTTGTAAAGCCGAACAGCCTCGCCGCCGATGAGATCAATGGCAGGAAAAATCAGCATCTCATCCCTCCTCAACAAACGCACGGAGCATGGAAAGACCCACCGCGCCGCTTTTTTCCGGGTGGAACTGACAGCCGTAGACGTTGTTTCGCCAGACTGTGGCCGTGAGATCACGCCCATATTCTGCCGTGGCGGCCAGGCTGTCCTCGCAGCCCTCGGCATAGTAGGAGTGGACAAAATAGACACACTCGCCCGCCTTGGTATGGCGGAAGAGCGGGCAATCGGGTTTGGTGAGCCGGAGGGCATTCCAACCGATGTGGGGAATGGGCAGGCCTTGGGGCAGCCGCCCCGCCATGGATACCACCCGCCCTTTTAAAAGTCCCAGCCCCTGATGAATGCCGTACTCCTCGCTCTCCTCAAACAGAAGCTGCATTCCCAAACAGATCCCCAGCAGCGGTTTCCCTTTGGCGACTTCATCCAACACCACGCGGTCGAGGCCGTTTTCTCGCAGCTTTGCCGCCGCATCGCCAAAGGCTCCCACACCGGGCAGAATGAGCTTGTCGGCCCGGCGGAGGACAGCTTCTTTACCACTGACCACCGCCTCCGCTCCCACAAAGGAGAAAGAGCGGCTCAGGGAGAAGAGATTGCCCACGCCGTAGTCGATGATTGCAATCATCCCAGCACCCCCTTGGTGGAGGGGATCTCGTCGCGGAAATCCTGGTCGATGGCCACGGCCGCCCGGAGGCTCCTGGCCACAGACTTGAACGTCCCCTCCAGGATGTGGTGGCTGTTGGTGCCGTCCAGCTGGCGGATGTGGAGGGTAATCGCAGCGCAGCGAGCAAACGCACCCCAGAATTCCTCGGCCAATTCTGTGTCGAAGGTGCCCACCTTCTCCGTGGGCAGGGCCGCCGTGTAGCGCAGCAGCCCCCGGCCGGAGATGTCCACCGCCGAGAGGATCAGCGTTTCATCCATGGGCAGGGCAAAGGAGCCGTAACGGCAGATGCCTCGCAGATCGCCCAGGGCTTCGCGGAAGGCCGTGCCCAGGCAGATTCCCACGTCCTCAACGGTGTGGTGGTCGTCCACCTGGTGATCGCCCCGGCAGGTGAGAGTCAGGTCAAAACGACCGTGGCGGGCAAAGAGGGTGAGCATGTGGTCGAGAAAGCCGCAGCCGGTCTCCACCCGGCTCTCGCCCCGGCCGTCCAAGTTGAGGGTCAGGGAAATCTGGGTCTCCAGGGTATCGCGTTGGATGGTTGCAGTTCTCATCGGCTCGTACCTCCCAGCACGTCCCGCAGCGTGTCCACCAGAAGCGCCATTTGGGCGTCGCTCCCGATGGTGATGCGGTTATAATTTGCAATCCGCGGCGTGGAAAAGTGGCGCACCAGGATTCCACGTTGTTTGAGCACCCGATAGATCGTCTCGCCGTCCATGGACGGATGGGCGGCCAGGACAAAGTTGGCCTGAGAGGGGATCACCGTAAAGCCCAGCGCTTCCAGCGCTTCCACTGTCCAGGCCCGGGTGGCCATGATCTTCTTGCAGTTCTCATCGTAATAAGCCTGATCCTCCAGCGCCGCGATGCCGGCAAACATGGTCAGGCGATTGACATTGTAGGGATTGGTGGAATATTTGATCCGGTTCAAGTCGGCGATCAGCGCAGCATCCCCCAGCGCGTAGCCCAGCCGCGCCCCAGCCATGCTACGGGACTTGGAGAAAGTCTGCACCACCAGGAGATTGGGATACTTCCCGACGAGGGGCGCACAGCTCTCAGCCCCGAAGTCCACATAGGCCTCGTCCACCACCACCACATGCGCGGGATTGGAGGCGATGATCTCCTCCATGGCCTTCCGAGGAAGCGCCCGTCCCACTTGGGCATTGGGATTGGCCAGAACAATCATCTGCTGCAGGCCGCAATAGCGCCGGTAATCCACGGAAAAGTCCGCCTCCAAGGGGATGACCGTAGCCTCCACTTGATGCAGGTCGGCAAAAACCTGGTAGAAGCCATAGGTAATATCGGGAAAAGCAGCCCGGCCCGGCTGACCGGAGAAGGCCATAAAGGCAAAGTTCAAAATGTCATCCGAGCCGTTGGAGACAAACACCTGGGCAGGGGAGAGGCCGTAGGCATTCGCCAGCTTGGATACCAAGGGCTTCAAATCCGGGTCGGAGTAGAGCCGCAGCTCCTCCAGTTCCTTCCTGCCAATGGCCGCCACCACCCTCGGCGAGGCAGGGTAAGGCGATTCGTTGGTGTTGAGCTTGGTATAGACCTGATCCTGGGGCTGTTCGCCGGGGGTATAGACCTCCAGCGATTGATAGCGGGAATTTAAAAACCGGCTCATGTGGCATCATCCTCAAATCGAACAAGGGCGCTTCTCGCGTGGGCCTCCAGGCCCTCCTGACGGGCGAAGGCGGCGATGGAGTCGGAGAGCTTTGCCAGGGCGTCCTTGGTAAAGTAGGTGTATTGGGATTTTTTCACGAAATCGTCCACCGAGAGGGGACTGGAGAAGCGGGCCGTACCGCTGGTGGGCAAGGTGTGGTTGGGGCCCGCCATATAATCGCCCAGGGCCTCAGGACAGTGCTTGCCCAGGAAGATGGAACCGGCGTGGCGGATGCGGTCGAGGTAGTCGAAGGGATTGTCCACGCACAGCTCCAGATGCTCCGGGGCCAGGTCGTTGGACACCTCGATGGCCTCCAGGAGATCGGCGGTGACGATGATCTTGCCGTTGGCCTCCAGGGAGGCCCGGGCGATCTCAGCCCGGGGAAGGGTTTCCACCTGCCGCTCCAGCTCCAGGGACACGGCCTCGGCCAGGGCCGGGCTGTCGGTAACCAGTACAGCACTGGCCAGCTTATCATGCTCAGCCTGGGAGAGAAGATCCGCCGCCACCACCCTGGCATCACAGCTGCCGTCGGCAATGACGAGGATTTCGCTGGGCCCGGCAATCATATCGATGGCCACCGTGCCGAATACCTGCCGCTTGGCCTCGGCCACGAAGGCGTTGCCGGGGCCGACGATCTTATCCACCTTGGGGATGGTCTCGGTGCCGTAGGCCAGCGCCGCCACGGCTCCGGCGCCGCCGACCTTGAATACCCGGTCCACCCCGGCAATCTCCGCCGCCGCGAGTATGGCAGCCGGCACCTGACCGTCGGGGCCGGGAGGTGTGACAATCACCAGCTCCCGGCATCCGGCGATCTTGGCCGGGATGGCGTCCATGAGCACCGTAGATGGATAGGCCGCCGTGCCGCCTGGGACGTAGAGCCCCACCTTCTCAATGGGCATAATCTT
>CALXCW010000172.1 GCA_944386905.1 uncultured Oscillospiraceae bacterium | reverse complement strand
GCAGAAGGCAACCGCGATCAGGCCGATAGCGCTTACAAGGCTGCCGTCAAGACCATTGACGAGTCTGTCAAGAAGGGGATTCTGCATAAGAATAACGCTGCGCGTAAGAAGAGCAGCCTCACCCTGAAACTCAACCACATGGCCTAACGGCCGTACCGTGGGTAAACCTGTCACATCTGGCGGCGATGGATGCGTCGCCTTGCAAAATGCCCGGCTCCTCAAAGGAGCCGGGCATTTTGCTTTTTAGGCCGCTAGAGTGCTGCGTTGAGCTTGAGAATAGTCAGGTTGATCTGGCCATCTGTGGCATCGGCAGAACCACTATAGGTAAAAGAGAGCGTTGTGGCAGTAGGTGCGCGGATGATTAACGTCGAGGAGCCCGAGGCGCTGGCTCCTGCGGAAGTCGTTGCAAAGTAAACCCCGTCCTCCAGATGGGTGGTACCATTGTAGCTTGGTGTTACCTGCATATAATTTGCCGCACGAAAAATCCCCGACACAGCATAATTGACGAGATAGTATCCTGGCGCCAAGGAAATCTGGCCGATACTCTGCTGAACAATGTTTCCTTGTGGATCTGTCACGTCGGGCAACAGCGGAATAAGACTGTCGCGATTGAGTACAAACTGGTAGTTGACGTAGGAGGCAAAACTGTCCCGCGCTGGCTCGCCAGCCGGCCCTGTGGCGCCCGTCGGGCCGGTTGCTCCGGACGCCCCAGTTGCTCCGGTTGCCCCCGTTGCTCCGGTCGGCCCAATTGGCCCGGTGGGCCCGGTAGTACCGTCTCTTTCCCGCCCCGCAGGGCCTTGGGGCCCGGTGGGCCCTTGCGGGCCAGTGGGGCCCTGCTGACCGGTGGGGCCAGTCGGGCCAGTTGGGCCGGTGCTGCCGGGCGTGCCTGGGCGCCCAGGCGGCCCTGCAGGCCCGACGAGGATGCCTTGACAGCAGCCAGGTAGAGAACAGGTCGGCTTATAGCCACGGCAGCAGTAATTTCGTTCCATCATCAAGCACCCCCGACACCGCAGATTCCGCGGCATTCTTGCCTCAGTCTATGCAGCAGCAAGGCAACTGGTGCCCGTATCTATTTCGCAGCTCTACTTGCAAGCAGAACTTAGGGCTGGTTAACAATGCCCACAAACAGCGGTAGACCCAGGTCGTCGGTGACTGCAAACAGGAATGGGCGATCTACCACGAAGTCCATGGTGTCATCCGACGGCATCGCAGAAGTGGTATCCATCGAAATCACCGTATAGGCCGCGGCCGTGAGGCCTTCCTCATCCATGGCAACCCGGACGCCGTGCTTGACCTCTGAGAGCACAACAGCCTCGTCCATCGGCTCCGCTACCAGAGGCGTAAAATCAGATCGATCTGGATTGGTGACGTCCGTGACGCCCAGTGCCGCAAGCCCCGCCAGGAGATCCATCTGGGAGGATATGTCGAACTTCGGAATGGAGACATTGATCTCCATCCGCTTTGACTGCTCCCATGTTCCCCCGCTGAGCAGGAAATCCATCGCCTGCGTATCTTGGAGAAGTCCTTCCGGAGACACACCCTCATCCGGCAGCAGGAACCACATGGTGCCCGCCCCGTTTTCCAGCCGCAGCCCCACAGCGCCGAAGTTCTCGCCCCAGTAGTAGCTGGTTTCGGTTTTCCGGTTCATAAAGTCCACGGTTTGATCCCCCGTGACGCTGTGGAATACATCCTGAGTTGTATTCTCCTCGCGGAACTCCCCATCCCACTTGGCGCGGAAGTAGATTGTTGTCGCCAGAGCCAGGATTGTCTCGCGGTCGAGGTTGATCCCTTCCATCTGATCTTGCAAAAGGCCGCCGGTCTGCTGATTGAGCCAATCCCGCAGCGCCTGGGTATAGGCGCTGTCGCCCATGGGCCCTTGAAACGTGGAGGCGTAGTAGGTATCCGCCAGGGTATCCAGGGTGGTCTGATTATAGGAAATCTCCTCATCCAGCCACAGAGAACTGGCAAGAATACTGGTGGTAGCACCGTCGTTGCAGTAGTGATCGTTCCAGAGGTCACTGGCCTGGCTGCGGAGGTTCTCAATCGAATTGCTTCCGAGAAGCTCCAGCACCTGCGAGCGGCTCTCACCATCGGTGACCTCAGTCAGCATAGCCAGAGCCATGTAGACGTTGAGGGGCGAATAAGCGCGATTTTCCTCCCCGGCACCAGATAAAAATTCGGCGATGCTGGATTTCAGAAATGGCGCCAGACCGTCGGCATAGACGCCATCGCGGGATTGCTCTTTCTGGCTCTCTCTCCAGGCCTTGTACTTGCTGTCATAATTGCTTTCACTCTCATCGGGGTATGGCGCCATCTCTGGGTAGACGGCCTCTGACAAAGCATAGGCAGTGGGGATCACCGTAGGGCCGTTGGGAAGCAACACACCCACGGCAACCGCCACCACAACCACTGCTGCCACAGCGCCAATCCACCACCGGCGGCGCAACCGATGCTTTTTCTCGCTGCGTTGGAGAACTTCATCGTCCACCTGGCCGATCGCCTCATAGATATCTTGTTCATTCATGGTAAAATCCCTCCTGCTTTAGGTATTCTTTCAGCTTCTTGCGAGTGCGGGACAAGATCTGAGATGCGTGGTTCTCGCTGACGCCGCACAGCGCTGCCGCTTCAGCCACTGATTCGGTAAAGAAATAGCGTCGCACGAATAGATTTCCTTCCCTGGGCGGCAGAGCACGAACAAATTGGCGGATGGCTGTACCCAGCTCTGCGGCGATAGCTTCACCCTCAGGATTGCCTTCGGGAGAGGCACAGTCTCGTAGTTCTTCCAATACCAGCGTCATCTGCCCGCCGCCGCGCTTAAAGGCGGTACGATGCTTGAAATGGTTGAACGAGAGTCGCCGGGTAAGTTTGGCAAGGAACGGCTTTAGCAAGTCCGGAAAGCTGGGCGGCATGGCATTCCACGCCGCAAGATACGTATCATTGACACATTCTTCAGAATCCTGTTGGTTGGCTAGGATGTTGTTGGCGATGGTATAGCAGTAAGCGCCGTACTTTTCCGCGGTAGATGCAATGGCCTTTTGGTCACGCTGCCAGTAGAGCGCCACAATGTCTCTATCTTCCATGGCAATTCCTCCTCTCTATATAATACTATATCAAAAAAATGCGGCGCCATCTGACAGCGCCGCGAAAAAATTATATTTTTTGATATATGCTGCCATGGCTGCACGGCCCAGTCTGGGCTCCTATGATTGGAGGATAGAAAAGTCCCCGGAAACGGTGTCGGCAGCGAACTCTGCCGCATCGCCCGCCGCTGTGTAGACCATCTCATTTTTCCCTGTGCTCACAGTCTCGAAATCACACTGTAAGTCACCGGAGGTGGTATCCAGCCTAGCTTGAAAGCTACGCTCTCCCGGGATGGATACGGTCACATCTCCCGAGATCGTATCACAGGTAAACCGATCGGGCGTCGCGGTGAGGTAAAACGTACCGTTCCCTGAGACGCTGTCTCCTTGAATCTCCGAGGCGCTGCCGGCGAAATTCAACGTACCCGATACGCTTTGCCACTCAAAAACCGCGGGATCCCCTCTGACTGTGCAGCTGCCGGATACGGT
This sequence comes from uncultured Oscillospiraceae bacterium, assembly GCA_944386905.1. Taxonomy (GTDB): domain Bacteria; phylum Bacillota; class Clostridia; order Oscillospirales; family Oscillospiraceae; genus Avoscillospira. Next base: position 174 of record CALXCW010000172.1, on the reverse strand, counting down.
GTCCAGACCAATTCCCTGGATGGGAAGCTCCGGCACCTCCACCGAGGCTGAAACCGTGCTCACCACGAGCTCCTCCAGCGCAGCAGGCAATGTCACCGTGAGATCTTTGCTGGGAAGAGATCGATAGATACCTGGCTTGGCAAACCGGATGGTCAACAAGTCGCCCTCTACCAA
>CALXCW010000171.1 GCA_944386905.1 uncultured Oscillospiraceae bacterium | reverse complement strand
AAGCCCTGGCCGCCGGAGGTGGAGGTGGAGATGGTATGGCTGGCACCGGCCACAGCAATAAAGCCGGCCAGGCCGCAGACGGCGCCGGAGATAGCCATGGTACGAATGAATACCCAGCCGGGCTTGATACCGGCGTAACGGGCGGTGCGCTCGCTCTCGCCTAGAACGGCGATCTCATAGCCCTGCTTAGAGAAGCGCAGGTACAAATACATGCCGATGGTGAAGATCATCACCAGCAGAACGTTGAGGCCGATGTCCAGTCCAAAGAGCTCCGGGAACCAGCCGGCCTTTGTCTGCTGGTTGATAACGCCCACGGAGTTGGAGCCAAAGGGATTTTCCCACAGTGCTACGCAGTAGGACGTGATCTGAATGGCCACATAGTTCATCATCAGTGTAAAGAGTGTCTCATTGGTGCCCCAGCGTGCGCGGAACACCGCGGGGATCACGCCCCAGATGGCGCCGGCCACGATGCTGGCAATGGCCATGACCACCAGCATCATGGGCGTAGACATGGTACCGGCCTTGCCCAGGGCGATCATCAGCCCGGCCGTGGCTACGCCGCCCATGAGCACCTGACCCTCGGCGCCGATGTTCCAAAAGCGCATTTTGAACGCCGGCGCAAGACCCACGGAGATGCACAAGAGCATCATGGTATCGCGGATGGTGATGCGAATTCGGCGGCTAGAGCCGAAGGCGCCTTCAAACATGGAGACATAGACCTTGATGGGGTTGAGCTTCGTCACGGAATAGATGAAAAGTCCGCTGAGGAGCAGCGCCACCAGCACCGCAGCAAGGCGGATGAGCCAGTTCTTCCATGTGGCGATTCCGTCCCGCTTGACAATGCGCACTAGGGGTTCGTGGTGGGATACATGGGCTTTCATGCGTGCTCCTCCTTTCTCAGGTTGGTCATCAGGAGGCCGACTTCCTCCTTCGTGGTGGTGCGGGCGTCCACAATACCGTTGACCTTACCGGCGCAGAGCACCAGAATACGGTCGCACAGCTCCAAGAGCACGTCCAGATCCTCACCTACGTAGACCACGGCGATGCCCTGCATCTTCTGCTCGGTGAGCAGGTTATAAATGGTATAGGAGGTGTTGATGTCGAGACCCCGGACGGCATAGGCGGTCATCAATACCTTGGGAGCGGCGGCAATCTCGCGCCCCACCAGCACCTTCTGCACGTTGCCGCCGGAGAGGCGGCGCACCGGCGTATTGACGCCCGGCGTCACTACCTCCAGCTGCTCGATGATGCTCTCGGCCAGCTTCTTAGGTTTTTTCCGGTTGGTAAATATGGGAAGCCCTTCCCGGTAGCTGCGCAGCATCATGTTGCCCGTCATGCCCATAGAGCCAACCAGACCCATGCCAAGCCGATCCTCGGGTACAAAGGAGAGCCTTACGCCTGCGCGGCGGATGGCCAGGGGCGACATACCGATGAGCTCTTTGCTGTCGCTGGTCTCGCCGGGGTAGTAGCGCACGGAGCTCCCCGGTTCCACATTCTGCAGCCCTGCGATGGCCTCCAGCAGCTCCTTCTGGCCGCAGCCGGAGATTCCGGCGATGCCGAGAATCTCGCCGCCATAGACGTCGAAGCTCACATTGTCCACGGCCTTGAGGCCGTAGACATTTTTCACCGTAAGGTTGTGAATCTCCATGCGCTTGACCAGGTTTACCGGGTCAGGCCGGTCGATGTTGAGGCTCACGGCTCTGCCCACCATCATGTCGGTGAGCTTTTGGGGGTTCGTCTCCGACGTGGGGACATCTCCAATGTACTTGCCCTTGCGCAGCACCGCCACCCGGTCGGAGATCTCCATGACCTCGTGGAGCTTGTGGGTGATGATGACGATGGCCTTGCCGTCGGCCTTCATATTGCGCATGACCTCAAAGAGACGCTGGGTCTCCTGAGGGGTCAAAACGGCGGTGGGCTCGTCGAGAATCAAAATGTCGGCGCCCCGGTAGAGCACCTTGACAATTTCTACGGTCTGCTTTTCCGAGACGGACATGTCGTAAACTTTTTGATTGGGATCCACCACAAAGCCGTACTTGTCGCAGATCTCCCGGATTTTTTCGGCGGCAGCCTTGAGATCCAGCCTGCCCTTCTCCTGCAATCCCAGGAGGACGTTCTCCGTGGCGGTGAGAACATCTACGAGCTTGAAGTGCTGGTGGATCATGCCGATGCCCAAATCAAAGGCGTCCTTGGGGGAGCGGATGATCACAGGAGCGCCGTTTACCGAGATCTCTCCCTCATCGGGGAAGTAGATACCCGAGAGCATGTTCATCAGCGTGGTCTTGCCGCTTCCGTTTTCTCCCAACAGTGAGAGGATCTCGCCCCGGTAGATGGACAGATCCACCTTGTCGTTGGCGACAACGGCGCCGAAGGTCTTTGTCACGCCTCTCATTTGGACAGCGAGTTCGGTTGCCAAAAAAATCACCCTTTCTTCCTGGCGCAGGCAGTTGAACTGGCCGGAGGAATATTCTTTGTCCTAAAAAAGGGGGGCAGAATGCCCCCCTATTGGTTCGTACTGTGGAATTAGTTGAGCTCGGTGATGCCGTCGATGCGCAGGGAGAAGTAAGGCGCACTGCGCAACACGGACTCTTCGAAATAGCCGTCCTTGACGGCCTCGCCGGTATCGTTGACGAAGTCGCTGTTGGAGTCGAGGCCGAAGGCCTGGGTCACATGGCCGTCGGCATCCACGGTGTAGGAGCCGTCCTCGGTGGGCTGGCAGGTGAACTTACTGGTGTCAAATACGTGGAGGGAGCCGTCAGCCAGGCCGGCCCAAGCGGCGTCCACGGCCTCCTGGGTGCCCTCAGCACAGCTGGAGCCCAGGGCAGAGATGGTCTGGGCGCCGTCGGCATAGCCGCAGGCATAGTCGGTGGGGATCTCCTCGCCAGCCAGGAACTTCTCCAGAGTGGCCTTGTAGAGCACTGACCAGACGTTCTGAGAAGAGGTCAGAGCAGCGTCGGGGGCAACAGACAGCATGTCGATGTTGTAACCCACGGAGTAGGCCACGGTGCCGGACTCCAGCGCCGCCTGGACAGCGGAGGGAGCGCCGGTGGAGTCAGCGTGCTGGCCGATGATGACGCAGCCGCGACCCATCAGTGCGCTGGCAGCCTCAGACTCCTTGACGGGATCGTACCAAGAGTTGGTGTACTGCACATCCATGTGGGCTTCGGGCACGATGGACTGGATGCCCAGCAGGAAGGCGGTGTAGCCGGAGACCACTTCGGCGTAGGGGTAAGCGCCCACGTAGCCGACATAGGGATCGGTGATGGTGCCCGCATCCATGAGCTCCTTGAGCTTCATGCCAGCGACAACGCCGGAGACGTAGCGAGACTCATAGGTGTAGGGGAAGATGTTCTTGAGGTTGGTGAGGCCGGAGGTAGCGGCCAGGTCACCGGTGCAGGCGACGAAAATCGTATCGGGGAATTCGCTGGCAGCCTGCCCCATGTAGGTCTGATGGCCGTAGGAATCGGAGAAGATGATGTCGCAGCCGGCATCGGCCAGGTCAGCGGCGGCGTCATAGCACTCCTCATTCTCGGGAACATTGTACTTGAAAGTGACGTTAGCCATGTCGATTCCCAACTCGGCACAGGCATTGGTCAGGCCTTCGATGTGGGCCATGTCATAGCCGGAGTTCTCGTCATGGACGAGGATGGCGCCGATTTTGATATCGACGGAGGCATCGCTGGTGGTGTCATCGGTGGTATCATCGGTTGTGTCGTCAGTGGTATCATCGGTGGTGTCGCTGGTGGTATCATCGGTGG
>CALXCW010000170.1 GCA_944386905.1 uncultured Oscillospiraceae bacterium | reverse complement strand
TTTTCGACACGCTGCCTCAGGATTTTTCAACGTTGAAAAGTTGAAAAATCCATCCCTTTTGAACGTGCAAGGGGCCCTTTGCCCCTTGCACACATTCCCCGCTGCTCTTTTTCGCGCACTGGCAGCGAGGTTTTTTGACAGTCTCAGGCGCGTTGCATTTGCAACGCGCCTTTGCATATCGACCTGTCAATCCACAAAGAAAGGAACCAAGCTATGGAACCTACCGCCATTTCTCTCTGGCTCGACCAGACCTTCTCCGCCTTCGACCACTGGCTCTTGGGGGTGGTGCACCTGCTGCAGCAATCCCCTGCCGCGGCGGTGCTCGATCCGCTGGCGCGGCTCCTGGGAGCCCTGGGCGCCGGCGGCGTCGGGCTCATCCTCCTGGGACTTGTGCTTTTGGCGCTGCGGCCTACCCGGCGGGTGGGGCTGGCGGTGCTGCTGGCCCTGGCCTTGGGCGCCCTGGTCACCAATGTGCTCCTCAAGCCTCTGGTGAGCCGCCCACGGCCCTATGCCGACGCGGCGGACATTCTCCACCAGTGGTGGCTGGAGGCGGGGGCGGCCACAGAGAGCGACGCCTCGTTCCCCTCCGGTCATACGACAGCCACCGCCGCGGCCATGGCAGGAATTTTCTTCTCCCTGCGAAGCCGGCGGCGGTGGCTGGTATGGCTGGCGGTGGCGGCCATGGGGTGGTCGCGGCTGGCGCTGGTGGTGCACTATCCCACCGATGTGGCGGCGGGCGCGTTGATCGGCCTGGCGGCGGGCTCTGCAGCCGCAGCCCTGGCGCGGCGCATCAGTAGAGGTCGGGACTGGTTTGATCCATCAGTGTCACATTGACTTCGTAGTACCAGCCGCCGCGGTAGATGGTGAGCGTCACCTCGTCCCCGGCGCTCAGGTCGTTTTTGGCGCCCACCAGATCCTCCAGAGAGGTGATGGCGGTGTCGCCCAGCCGCACGATCACATCGTCCGGTTCCAGGCCCGCGGCTGCGGCGTCAGAGTCGGGATCGATGGCGGTGATCACCACGCCGCTGGGCATGTGGAAGAACACCTGACTTCTGAGATCCAGCGTCTCGCCTTGGATGCCGATGGCGGGCCGCCCGGAGACGTAGCCCTGGGTGACCAACTCATCGAGGATGGGCTGGGCCGCGGCGATGGGAATGGCGAAGCCCAGGCCCTCCACGGTGGCGGAGGTGGAGGAATAGGAACTCATCTTCATGGTGTTGATACCGATGACCTGGCCGTAGCAGTTGATAAGGGGGCCGCCGGAGTTGCCGGAGTTGAGGGCGGCGTTGGTCTGGATCAGCGTCATCTGCCGGCCGTTGAGATTTAAGTCACGGTTGATGGCCGAGACGATTCCGTCGGTCATGGTGCCCCGGAGCTCCGCGCCCAGGGGGTCGCCGATGGCCACCACCACGTCGCCCACCCGCAGCGCGTTGGAGTCGCCGAACTCGGCGGCGGTGAGGCCCGTGGCGTCGATTTTCAGCACGGCCAGGTCGGAGGTCTCGTCGCCGCCCACCAGAGCGGCGGGGTAGGTGGTCTCATCGCTCAGCAGCACGAAGGTCTGTTGGGCGCCTTCGATGACATGGTAGTTGGTGATGATATAGCCGTCCTCGCTCATCACGATGCCGGTGCCGCTGGAAGTGCCGCCGGAGAGCACGCAGGAGATGGAGGCCACGCTGGGGCTCACCTTCTGATAGATTTCCTGGAGGCTCAGCGCCCCGTCCACGTCGGCGGGGCGATTTTCTACGCTTTGGGGGGAGTCTTGGATGGTGAGAGCGGTGTCGGTGGTGGGTTCCTGGGTGGAGGAGGTGGAAGTCTGCGTGGGAGCGAGATTGAGATCGCCGCTCTGGCTGTCGGCAGTCGGCGTATTGACGTCCTGGCTGCCGGCGTCGATGGAGACGACGAAGCGGTTCTGACCCAAATCCACCCGCACGCCCAGCACATTCACCGCCCAGGAGGCCAGACCCGTCAGCACGGCCAGCACCAGCAGCACCACCAGAAGGCCGGTGTGGCGGCGCTTGGGGCGGGCGCTGCGGTAGGAATACCCGGGCCGATACTCCGGCTGGGTGTCCTCCCACTGGTCAAAATCATCATGGGACATGGGGTACACCTCGATTCGATGGGGCTCCGCCGTTACCGCACGGCGGGCAGGGTGAAGGTAAAGGTGGTCAGGCCGTTTTCACTGGTGACGGAGATATCCTCTCCGTGGCTGTTCAAAATGGTCTTGACAATATACAGGCCCAGGCCCACGCCTTCGCGGTCGGCGGAGCGGGACTTGTCGGCCTTGTGGAAGCGGTCAAAGAGCAGGGGCAATTCCTCGGGGGAGACGGTGGGGCCGGTATTGCGGACGCTCACCCAGGCCTTGGAGCCATTCACCCACAGCCGGATGCCCAGCATGCCGCCCTCGTTGCAGAATTTGATGGCGTTGTCGGTGAGGTTGTAGATCACCTGGGTGATGCTGTCGGGGTCGGCCCGCGTCCACACGGGGCGGTCGGGAAGCTCCACGTCCACCCGGAGGTTTTTCCGGGTGACTCGCTGCTCGAAGCTGATGAGCACCTGGCCGATGGCCTCGCCCAGGTCAAAGCGGCGCTTTTTCTCTTCGGAGATCCCCTGGGACTGGAGGCGGGAGATATCCAGCATGCTGCGCACCAGCCGCGAGAGCCTGCGCACCTCGTCGGAGACCAGGCGCATATAGTGGCGATGCTGCTCGGCGGGAATGGTGCCGTCAAGCATGCCGTCCAGGAAGCCGGAGATGGTAGTCATGGGAGTTTTGAGCTCGTGGCTCACATTGGCCACGAACTCCTGCCGCCGCGTCTCGGATTTGGCCAGGCTTTCGGCCATGGTGTTGAAGGCCAGGGCCAGCTCATCCATTTCGGCGGTGTTGTGGCCGCCCAGGGGAACGCGCACGTCCAGCTCCCCGCGGCCGAAGCGGGTGGCCGCCTTGGTCAGGGCGCTCAGGCCGCTGGCGTAGTTGCGGCTGAGGAGGTAGCTGCCCACGATGGCCGCGGCCAGCACCACCACGCAGACATAGAAGAAGATGGCTGTGGTATTGGTGAGCACCCCCTGGATCTGGTCGCTGGGGGCGATCATCAGAACCACGCCGATGTTTTCGCCGTTGATGTTGGAGACGGCCACGCCCTCGATGAAGTGGGACTCGTCGTAGAGCCCCGGCAGGGTGGCCTCAAAGAAGTGCTGCCCCTCGGCCAAGGTGGTGGTCACGATGTCGCCGTCCACGCTGGCGCCGGTGTGGATGCAGTCGGAAATGCTGTCACAGGAGCACACACGGATATTGCCCTGGGTGTCGCAGAGGAAGGCGTCGGTGCCGGTCACGGCGGCCACGGTGGACAGCGCCATGCGGAAGTCGCCCCAGCGGCTGTTCAGCTCGCCGGTGATATCGTACACCGAGGCCAGCTTGGCCAGGGTCTCGCCGTTGGCTTCCAGGCTTTCGCGCGTCTCATCCTCCAGGTACCCCAGCAGCACAGCCCGAAAGGCCACGCCCATAAGCACCAGGCACAGCAAAATCAGCGCCGCCAGCAGGGTAAAGACACGGCTGAAGGTGGTTTTCATCGCCTCATAGCACCTCGAATTTGTAGCCCACGCCCCAGACGGTTTTCAGTGACCACTGCTCCGATACGCCCTCGAGCTTCTCGCGCAGGCGCTTGATGTGTACGTCCACGGTGCGGCTGTCGCCGAAGTAGTCAAAGCCCCACACCTCGTCGAGGAGCTGGTTGCGGGTGTAGACGCGGTTGGGTGTCGAAGCCAGGTGGAACA
>CALXCW010000169.1 GCA_944386905.1 uncultured Oscillospiraceae bacterium | reverse complement strand
ATTGTCTGATTTTTTCCAGCTGCGCGGCGTCGATGGTGAGCTTGCCCTTGACCGAGGACATGAACCCCCGGCGGTAAAGTTCGGCGAGATGGCGATAGAGGGTGCGCAGGTTCATGTTGAGATCTCTGGCCAGCTCCTCTTTTTTATATGGCAGGGTCACCGGCAGGGGGCGGCCCAGACAGCCGCGGTAAAGCTTGGCCAGGATGGCTCGATCCGGGTTGTTGAGCATCAATAGGTCGGAGGAATCGATGTAGTCGGCAATAAAGGTGCTGAGAAAGCGCAGCGTCATCCACATCAGCGCCGGCCGTTCGCGGAGAATGGCGCAGCACTGCTCCACCGGCAGCACCACAAAGGTGCACGCCGTGGTGCAGCGGATGGTCGTGGTGTAGTAGCCGATTCCGGCCAGGCCTTCGAAGAGGCCGAACATCTGGAGGGGATAGCGGGCGTGATCGGTCATCACCGCGCCGGACTCCTTGTATTTTTCCACGCAGCAGTTGCCGCTGAGCATGATATACACACTGGTCAGCGGCTGATACACCGTAAAGAGATATTCCCCGCTCTCCCACCGCTGGGCCAGGGCGGCGGGGCACAGGGCCAGCAGCCTGCGTTGCTGGGCGGGCAGGGGGAAATGAAAGGCGTTGGCCGGAGCTGCGTCCCGGACAAAGTCGTCGAGCCGTTCGAAAAAGCGGATCAATTCCTGCTCCATGAGATTCCACCTCAAAACATGTCATTTGTCATTTTTTAATTGATGGAAACATGATATCATGAAGCTGAAGGAAACACAACCGCCCCGGCGCAAGGGGCGGATACAAAACTGGAAAGGGGATTCACCATGTCCAATACACTTGATAAAGATGCCGTCACCTGGGGACAAAAGCAGTATCACATTGCCCTGTGCCCGGGCGAGATCGGCGAGTACGTGCTCCTGCCCGGAGATCCTGCCAGAAGCGACATTGCCGCGCAGTATCTCACCGACGCCAAGCTGATGGCCAACAACCGCGAGCACCGCACCTTCACCGGCTATTATAAAGGCGTCAAGATCTCTGTCACCTCCACCGGCATGGGCTGCCCCTCGGCCACCATCGCCGCGGAAGAGCTCATCCGCATCGGCGCCAAGACCCTCATCCGTATCGGCAGCAGCGCGGCCCTTGACCCTAGAGTAAAAATCGGCGATCTGATGATTACCTTGGGCGCCATGAAAAACGAAGGAACCTCCCGCTTTTATGTACCGGATGGCTTTCCCGCCGTACCGGATTTGGAGCTGACCCATCTTCTGCTCCAAACCGCGCGGGAGCTGACCCAAGGCACGGACACCGCGGTTTATGCCGGAATCACCTCCTCCGACGACGCCTTCTACGGCGAGACGCCGGAATTCATCGACAAGCTCCGCAGCTACAAGGTGATGAATCTGGATATGGAGTCCTCTGCGCTGTACACCGTGGCACATCTGCGCGGCGTCCGCGCCGCCACCATCAACGGCACCTCGGGCAACCTCACCAACGCTGAGGTCATCTATGTCAAGAAGAATGAAAAGCTCCATGAGGCGTGGGAAAAGGAGATCCAGATTGTGCTGGAGACGATTTACCGCCTGGAGCAGCAGAAAAAGGAGGCGCACCATGGCTAACGCCCTGTTTGTGAAAAACGTCCGCTTTTTGGTGACCTGCGACGACAGCAACCGGATTTTGGAGCATGGGGACATGCTGGTGCGTGACGGTGTCATTGCGCAGATGGGAACCGGCCTCCAGGCGCCGGCGGACGCCCAGGTGCTGGACGCCACGGGAATGATCCTCTATCCCGGCCTCATCAACACCCATCACCACCTCTATCAGACCTTCAGCCGCAATCTTCCCCAGGTGCAGCGGATGGAGCTCTTTCCCTGGCTGAAAACGCTCTATGAGATCTGGAAGAACCTGGACGACGAGTCGGTGTACTACTCCACCATCACGGGCGCGGGGGAACTTTTAAAGCACGGCTGCACCACCTGTCTCGATCATCACTACGTATTCCCCCAGGGCCGCAGCGCCGGATTCCTCGACGCGCAGTTTGCCGCCGCGGACGCCCTGGGCATCCGCTTCCATGCGACCAGGGGCAGCATGGATCTCAGCGTGAAGGACGGCGGTCTGCCGCCGGATTCGGTCGTGCAGCCGCTGGATGAGATCCTGCGCGACTCCCAGCTGGCCGTGGAGAAATTCCACGATCCCAGCCGCTATGCCATGCACCAGGTGGCCCTGGCGCCCTGCTCACCCTTCAGCGTCAGCGAGGCGCTGCTGCGTGAATCCGCGGCGCTGGCGCGGTCGCTGGGGGTGCGCCTGCACACCCACCTGGCCGAGACCAAGGACGAGGAGCAGTATCTGCTGCAGACGCGGGGAGTGCGCCCCCTCGCCTATATGGAGCAGCTGGGCTGGGTGGGCCCGGACGTGTGGTACGCCCACGGGATCCACTTCAACGAGGAGGAGCTCCGCCTGCTGGCCGAGACCAAGACCGGCGTGGCCCACTGTCCCATCAGCAATATGAAGCTCTCCAGCGGCGTGGCCCAGGTGCCCCGGATGCTGGAGCTGGGCGTGCCGGTAGGTCTGGCGGTAGACGGTTCAGCCAGCAACGACGGCTCGGACATGCTCGAAGAGCTGCGGGTGGCCTATCTTTTGCACCGCTTGGCCAAGAGTGAGAAGGCGCCCACCGGCGAAGAACTTTTGCGTGTGGCGACCAGGGGCAGCGCGGCGCTGTTGGGCCGGGACGACCTGGGCTATCTTGCGCCGGGCATGGCCGCAGACTTTTTCCTGGTGCGCGCCGACCGGCTGGAGTTCACCGGGGCGCTGGGCGATGTGGCCGCGCTGCCCGCGGTGGTGGGCATCAAAAACGCCGTGGACTATACGGTGGTCAACGGCAAAATCGTTGTGCGCGACGGCCATCTGGCGCTGCTGGACGAGGCGCAGTGCGCCGCCGACGCGGGCCGGGCTGTGGCAAAATACCTGCAGCGGGCTTGATCTTATGCCCGCGCCCGGGAGCGCTCGCAAGGGGCGAGCCGCTTTCCTCACCCATCAGAAAAACCCGACCGGCAAATACCGGTCGGGTTTTTGCGCGCCGTCTTAAAGCCGCTCATATTCCAGCAGGGAACACCTGAGCCGATCACCCTCGCCGATGCCGTCCGGCAGGAGGGCCAGGGCCACCTGTCGCGGCGCCTGGGCCGGCGCGTCGGCAGGGGTGAGAATCGCATAGTCTCCGTCGATCTCCGAGACCACGTAGATTGCCCCGTCGAGAATTTCCATTATATCACCTCCGCGGCTCTATCATACGCCCATTCGCCTCAAAAGGGAAGCCTGTCGTTGCGGCTTCGGTCATTGTGGGCTATAATGGGGATGCTGTACATGGCCTGCAGGCGGTGCGTGCGACACATTTTCCGCCAAACGTCGTCTTATATCGTAAAAGGAGGGAGAGCCCATGGAAGATCAAGCCATCATTGCGCTCTACTGGAGCCGCGACCCTCGGGCCATCGACCACTCCAGCCGCAAATACGGCGCATATCTGTTCACCGTGGCCCAGCGTATTCTCCAAAGCCGGGAGGATTCCGAGGAGTGCGTCAACGATACCTGGCTGCGGGCGTGGAACGGCATGCCGCCCCAGCGGCCGGACATCCTGCGGATGTTTTTTGCGAAGATCACCCGCAACCTGGCCTTTGACCGCTACAAGGCTGCCGGCGCGCTGAAGCGCGGCGGCGGAACCTGCGCCCTGGCCCTGGAGGAGCTGGGGGAGTGCATCGACCGCGAGACGGATTTGGAGAGCCAGGTGCTGGCCGAGGCGTTAAAG
>CALXCW010000168.1 GCA_944386905.1 uncultured Oscillospiraceae bacterium | reverse complement strand
ACCCTGGGCCACGCCGTGGAAAAAGAGAGCAACTTCACCCTCTCCCACGGCCAGGCCGTTGCCATCGGCATGGCCATGATCGTCCGGGCCGGGGCGAAGTTCAGCCGCACCAACCGCCTCCACGCCCGGGAAATTGTAAATAAGCTCGCAGCCTTCGGCCTGCCCACCGAGACAAATCTCGACCCGGCGGCCCTCTACGAAGCGGCCCTGGGCGACAAAAAGCGCCGGGGCGACACGGTGACCCTGGTGGTGCCGCGAAACTTAGGCCAGTGCGTGCTGTGGGACATCCCCGTATCGGAGCTGCCCGCCTGGATCAGAGCGGGGGTGACTCCTTGGACGTGACGGTATATCCCGGGCGTCTGGCCGGCGCAATTCCGGCCATCCCCTCCAAGTCCGCCGCCCACCGCCTGCTGGTGCTGGCAGCCCTGGCGGACGGGCCCACAGACATCGCCTGCCCCGCCGTCTCCCGGGATATTCTGGCCACGGCGGACTGCCTGCGAGCCCTGGGGGCGGACATCCGGCGCTCTGCCCGGGGTTTTTCCGTCACGCCGGGCAGAGCGCCGGAAAAGGCTGCGCTTCCCTGCGGCGAGAGCGGCTCCACGCTGCGCTTTCTCCTGCCTGTGGCGGCAGCCCTGGGCGTGGAGGCCACCTTCCACATGGATGGCCGCCTCCCCCAGCGGCCTCTGGCTCCCCTGGACAGCCAGCTTGCTGCCCACGGTGTAACCCTCACCCGGCCCAGGGAGGATCTTCTCGTGTGTGCCGGACAGCTGCAGCCGGGGGCGTTCATCCTCCCCGGCAACGTGTCCAGCCAGTATATCACCGGCCTTCTGCTGGCGCTGCCGCTGCTCGCCGAAGCGAGCACCTTGACGGTCACCGGCGCGGTGGAATCTGCGCCCTACATCGCCCTCACCGAAGCGGCCCTCGCGCAGTTTGGCGCCGCAGCGGGAAAAACCGGCTGGCAGTATGAAATTGCCCCCCGGCGGTTTCACAGCCCCGGCCGGGCGGCGGTGGAGGGGGACTGGTCAAACGCCGCCTTCTTCCTGGCAGCGGGAGCCACGGTGACCGGGCTCAACCTCCAAAGCTGCCAGGGCGACCGGGCCATTTTAACCCTCTTGCAACGCTTCGGCGCCACGGTGTCAGAATCCTGCGACACCGCCGCTGTGGCGCTGGGGGAGCTCCACGGCATTGACATCGACGCCGCTTCCATCCCCGACCTGGTGCCCATTTTGGCCGTGGTGGCCGCCGTGGCCCGGGGGAAAACGAGAATCTATAACGCCCAGCGGCTGCGCCTGAAGGAATCCGACCGCCTCGCGACCGTGGCGTCCATGCTGCGCAGTCTGGGCGGCCGGGTGGAGATCACCGCCGACGGCCTGGCAATCACCGGCACCGGCCTCACCGGCGGCACGGTGGAGAGCTTCTCCGACCACCGCATTGCCATGGCCGCCGCCGTGGCCGCCACCTTTGCCGCCGGGCCCGTGACCATTCGCGGCGCCGAGGCCGTGGAGAAATCCTACCCCGGCTTCTTTCAAGATTTTCAAACCCTGGGAGGGATTGTATGAGCAGCAGCTATGGCGAACGGTTTCGCCTGACCATCTTCGGCCAGTCCCACGCCCCGGCCATCGGCGTGACCATGGAGGGCCTGCCCGCCGGGATCGCGGTGGACGAGGGAAGGCTCCAGGCGTTTTTGGCCCGCCGCGCCCCGGGGAAAAGCCCCACAGCCACCAGCCGCAGAGAGGCCGACACGGTGGAATTTCTCGCGGGACTGGTGCAGGGGCGCACCTGCGGCGCGCCCCTCACGGCCATCATCCGCAACACCAACACCCGCTCCCATGACTATGACAATCTGAGAGACTGCCCCCGGCCCGGCCATGCCGACTACCCGGCCCAGGTCAAGTTCGGCGGCTATCAGGACGTGGCCGGCGGCGGTCACTTCTCCGGGCGGCTCACCGCCCCCTTGTGCATCGCCGGCGGCATCGCTCTGCAGGTGCTTGAAAAATTGGGCGTCACCGTCGCGGCCCATATCCAGTCCATCGGCGATGTGGACGACGACGGCTTTGACCCGGCCGAGGTGAACGCAGTCCAGCTCCGGGCGCTTTTGGAAAAGCCCTTCCCGGTGCTGCGCGACGGCGCGGCGGCGGAGATGAAACAGGCCATCCTCGCGGCCAAGGCCGATCTCGACTCCCTGGGCGGCGTCATCGAGTGCGCCGCCGTGGGCGTCCCCGCCGGGTGGGGCGACCCCATGTTCGGCGGCATGGAAAACCGCATTGCCCAGCTGGTATTCGGCATCCCAGCCATCCGGGGCATCGAGTTCGGATTGGGCTTCCCGGCGGCGCGCCTGCGGGGCAGCGCCCACAACGACGCTTATTATATGGACGGCAGCGCCGTGCGCACCCGCACCAACCGCCACGGCGGCATCCTCGGCGGCATCACCTCGGGTATGCCCATCGTGTTCCGCGCGGCGGTGAAGCCCACGCCGTCCATCGCCCAGGCGCAAAAAAGCGTGTCTCTTTCCAAGGGGCAAAATGTCTCTCTGGAAGTCCACGGCCGGCACGATCCGTGCATCGTGCCCCGGGCCGTGCCGGTCATGGAGGCCGCTGCCGCCATCGCAATTCTCGACGCCTATTTCTGCGCCGGTACCAATACAAAGGAGGGTTCCCCATGGATTTGAAGGATTATCGCCAGGAAATCGACAAAATCGACGATCAGCTTATCGATCTCTTTGAAAAACGCATGGCAACCGCCGCCGCCATCGCCGCCTACAAAAAGGAGCACGGCCTGCCGGTGCTGGACAGTGGGCGGGAGCGGGAGAAGATGCGCGACATCCTCGCAAAAATGCCGCCGGAGATGCGCAACTACACCAGCGTGCTCTACTCCTCTCTCTTTGAGCTCAGCCGCTCGTATCAGAGCCGCCAGATGGAGCAGTACACCGATTTGAGCCACAAAATTGCCGATGCCATCGCCGCGACGCCCAGTCTCTTCCCCCAGAGCGCCAACGTGGGCGTGTGCGGCGTGGAGGGAGCCTACGCCCAGATCGCCACGGAAAAGCTCTTCAAAATGCCCTTTGTCCTCTATTTCAACAGCTTCGAGGGCGTATTCTCCGCCATCGAGAACGGCCTTTGCCAGTATGGCGTGGTGCCCATCGAAAATTCTACCGCCGGGTCGGTGAAGAAGATCTATGACCTGATGATCCACCACAACTTCTCCATCGTCCGCTCGGTGCGCCTGAAGATCGACCATAACCTGCTGGCCAAGCGGGGCACCAAGCTGGAGGACATCAAGGAAATTTTCTCCCACGAGCAGGCCATCAGCCAGTGCACCGAGTTTTTAAAGAGCCTGGGCCCCGACGTGAAGGTCACCGCCATGGAGAACACCGCCGCCGCGGCCAAAATGGTGGCGCAATCCGACCGCACCGACGCGGCTGCTCTGTGCTCAAGAAGCTGCATGGAGCTCTACAATTTAAGCTGCCTTCGCTACGCCGTGCAGGATCAGGGCAACAACTACACCCGCTTTATCTGCATCTCCCGCAATCTTGAGATCTACCCCGGCGCCGACCGCACCTCCCTGATGCTGGCCACGGCCCACAAGCCCGGCGCCCTCTATCGGCTTCTCGCCCGGTTCTACGCCCTGGGCATCAACATCACCAAGCTAGAATCCCGTCCCATCCCCGACCGGGACTTTGAATTTATGTTCTACTTCGATTTGGAGACCTCGATCTACTCCGAGGAGTTCATCCAAATCATCTGTGAGCTCTCCGCCTCCACCGAGGACTTCACCTACCTTGGCTCTTACTCCGAGGTGGTCTGATGCTGCGCTGCGGACTA
>CALXCW010000167.1 GCA_944386905.1 uncultured Oscillospiraceae bacterium | reverse complement strand
CTGATTTTGAAATAATGCTTGACAAATTGCGCAATTTTGACTATAATCATTGTGCTGTTTGAACAGCCCTGAACGTATCCAGGATTGAGCCGGATACATGGAGGGAGGGAAATCATCAATGTCTGAAATTCACGTAAAAGAAAATGAATCTCTGGAGTCCGCTCTGAAGCGGTTTAAGCGCAGCTGCGCCAAGGCCGGTGTCATTCAGGAGGTCAAGAAGAGAGAGCATTATGTGAGTCCCAGTCTGAAGCGGAAGCAGAAGTCCGAGGCTGCCCGCAAGAACAAGAGAAAGTTCTATTGATCTTCCTCCGAAAGCGGAATATGCGCGCCCCGATCCAGTTTGGATCGGGGCGATTTTCGTAGACCGGGCGGGCATACGCCGCCCGGAGCCCGCCCGTCGGGACGGCCCGGATGGCCGCCCGCGGTTTCTCGCTTGGACGAAAGGAGCAACCATGGAGCAGCGTATGATTGCCTTTGACGTGGAAACCCCCAATTCCCGCAACGACCGCATCAGCGCCATCGGCCTGTGCGAGATTCAAGATGGGGAGATCACGCGAAAGTTTTATACCCTTGTGAACCCCGAGACCCACTTCGACCCCTTTCACGTCGCCCTCACGGGAATCACGCCGGAGCTGGTGCAGGGAAAGCCCACCTTCGACGTCCTCTGGCTCCTTCTGGAGCCTCTTTTCCAGGGAAGCCTTCTGGTGGCCCACAACGCCACGTTCGATCTCTCGGTGCTGGGGAAATGCCTGGCCGCCTACGGCATCGTCTGGGAGAGCCAGGTGCCCTACGCCTGCACCTGCCGGATGAGCCGGCGGTGTTTCCCGGATCTTGTCAACCACAAGCTCAACACCGTCTCGGCGTTTCTCGGCCTCGACCTCCATCACCACCATGCCGGCAGCGACGCCCTGGCCTGCGGCGAAATTTTCCTGGCCTGCCTGAGAACCGGCCTCCGGCCCGCTGCCTTCCGCCGCCGCTTTGACCTCACAACTTTGAAAACCTGCCGGTAGTCACCGCTGCCGCAGCTCCCAGAAGGCCACCGCGCTGGCTGCCGCCACGTTGAGGGAATCCACACCCCGGGCCATGGGGATCTTCACGGTGTAATCGCACGACGCGATGGTCTCCCGGGCCAGGCCGTCGCCCTCGGCCCCCAGTACCACCGCCAGCTTCGGAACGCCCCGCAGGGCCGGATCGTCCAGAGAGAGGGAATTGTCGGAGAGGGCCATGGCCGCCGTCTGAAAGCCTGCCCGGCGCAGCAGGCTGAGTCCCGCCTCGGGCCAGCCGGGCACCACCGCCCAGGGCACCTGGAACACCGTGCCCATGCTCACCCGCACCGCACGGCGGTTGAGCGGGTCGCAGCAGGTGGGGGAGAGGAGCACCGCGTCCATCTTTAATGCCGCCGCGGAGCGCATGATGGCTCCCACATTGGTGGAATCCACCACGCCTTCCAGCACCGCCACCCGCGTCGCCCCCTGGAGCACCGCTTCCGGCGCCGTGGGCGCGGGGCGCTCCATGGCGCAGAGAAACCCGCGGGAGAGGGAGTAGCCGGTGAGGCTTTTCAAAAGAGCCTCCTCGCCGGTGTAGACCGGGATGTCCGGCCAGGCTGCCATCAGCGGGGCGCCTTGCCCGTTTAAATGCCGCCGCTCCATGAGAAAGGACTTCGGGATCATCCCTGCCGCCAGTGCGACCCGAATCACCTTCGGGCTCTCTGCGATGAACAGCCCCAGCTGGGGCTCCAGGCGATTGCGAAGCTGGGCCTCGGTGAGACGGGCATAGACCGCCAGCTCCGGACAGTCGAGGGTGGTGAGCTCAATGATCTGAGACATGGTTTGCCTCCTTGCAGTTTTCTTTCATTATAGGAGATGAGGCCGAAAATCGCAACCGGTACGGCCCGCCCTTCGCCCGTATCCGACGCCCTTTGCACGGCATACAATGGACGGGAGGGTAGAACCATGTATGAATATTATTTCACCTTTCGATCCATGACCCAGGCCCAGCGGGCCGCGGGTCTTTTGCAGCAGGGAGGGATCCGGGCTACGCCCCGGCGCACCCCCCGCGCCGTCTCCCGCGGCGGCTGCGGCAATGCCGTGGCCGTGGGGGCGGCGGACGTGTATCGGGCGGCAGGGATGCTGCGCGGCGCCCTGGTGCTCTTTGACAAGTGCTACCGCGTATCGCCCCAGGGTGGGGCGGAGGAGGTGTTCCCGTGATCTACCTCGACAGCGCCGCCACCACCCTTCGCAAGCCGCCGGCGGTGGCCCAGGCCGTGGCTGAGGCCATGGAGCACTGCGCCAGCCTGGGCAGAAGCGGCCACAGCGCCGCCCGGCGGGCCAGCGAGGTGGCCTACGCCTGCCGTGAGGCCGCCGCGTCGCTCTTCGGCGCCCAGAGCGAGCAGGTGGTCTTTACCTTCAACGCCACCCACGGCCTCAATATTGCCATTCGCTCCCTGGTAAGCCCCGGCGACCGGGTGGTCATCTCCGGCTTTGAGCACAACGCCGTCCTCCGGCCCCTGCACGCCCTGGGCGCGGACATCGTCGTGGCCGGCCGGCGGCTCTTCGACCGGGCCGACACCCTGGCCGCCTTCGACGCGGCCATCACCCCCGGCACCCGGGCCGTGGTCGTGACCCACGTCTCCAACGTCTTTGGCTATGTGCTCCCCATCGAGGAAATTGCCGCACGCTGCCGGGAACGGGGCGTGGCGCTGATCGTGGACGCGGCCCAATCGGCGGGGATTCTGCCTGTGTCGCTCTCGGAGTGGGGGGCGGATTTCATCGCCATGCCCGGCCACAAGGGCCTCTACGGCCCCCAGGGCACGGGACTTTTGCTGTGCGCCGCGCCGCCGAAGCCCCTCTTGTTCGGCGGCACCGGCAGCCTCTCGGAGCTGCCCGACATGCCGGCCTTTCTCCCCGACGTGGCCGAGGCCGGCACGCACAACGTCCCCGGAATCGCCGGGCTTCTGGCGGGGATCTCCTATCTCCGGAGGCGCACCGTCGCGGCCGTGGCCGCCCATGAGACGGCGCTGCTTTCCCGTCTCTGCCGGGCGCTGGAGCCGATTGCCGGCCTCAAGGTCTATCGGGGCGTACACCAGAGCGGCGTGGTATCGGTCAATCTCGCGGGCATGGACTGCGAAGCCCTGGCCGAAGCCATGGCCCAGCAGGATGTGGCCGTGCGGGCGGGGCTTCACTGCGCGCCCCTGGCCCACGCTTCCGCCGGAACACTGCAAACGGGCACCGTGCGGCTGAGTTTGTGCGACTTCACCACCGACGCCGAGGTGGACGCGGCCGCGGCCCTTTTGGGCAAGATCGGCGCTCCAGTGAAATTTTGACCATTTCCCCTTGCCATCGAGGCCATTGTGGGCTATAATTACAATGATTATTTATAGATAATAGAATGGTGGTGCGAGCCATTGCGTGAGCTGAGCAGCCTCTTCCAGGGGGCGATATATGCCTTTATGGGCATCAAATTCAAGGATATTCTGGATATTTTAATCGTAGCATTTTTAATATACAGCGTGGTCAATCTGGTACGCTCCACCAGTGCGGCCCGGGTGGCGAAGGCCATCGCGGCGCTGCTGCTGGCTACGTGGATCACCGATATTGCCGAAATGGAGATGCTCCACTTCGGCCTCAATCGCATTCTCGAGCTGGGCGCCATCGCATTGGTCATCATGTTCCAGCCGGAGCTCCGGCGGGCGCTGGAGCGCTTCGGCGGCAAGAGCGTCAAGGAGCTTTTGAGCGGCAAGTCGCCCAGGGGAGAGATGCAAGAGGCCATACTGGCCACTGTCGCCGCCTGCGAGATTATGAGCAAGGAGCGGGTGGGCGTGCTGCTCATCTT
>CALXCW010000166.1 GCA_944386905.1 uncultured Oscillospiraceae bacterium | reverse complement strand
TCGGCGTTGTTGGTCCACCAGGCGTTGCCCAGGTCGCCGGACAGGCCGGTGGTGGAGCCGTAGATCACGCGGTTGGGCCGGGACTCGGTGGTAGTGTCCTCGGTGGTATCGTCGGTGGTATCGTCGGTGGTGTCGTCGGTGGTATCGTTGGTGGTGTCGTTGGTGGTGGAGCTGGTGGTGTTGTTGTCGGTATTGGAACAGCCGGCAAACAGACCCAGCACCATCACCATTGCCAGCAGCAGAGCCAGCAATTTGGTCAATTTGGTATTCATTTTTTCCCTCCTAAATATTTTTATATTTTACGGCAAATCGCCGAAAAATATCGAACAAGATCCTGTCATTTCCCACCGAAACCGGTGGGAAATGGGATTTTTTTGTGCGGGGACTAGGCCTCGCCGCCGTTTGCGGAAGATACCGGGGGAAACGCTGAGCGCAAGGCGATGCAGGCCGATCGCCCCCGGCGCCTCCCCGGCTGAAAGTTTCGCGCCCCGCGGCTGCATTTTCGCCGCGGGCAGCGGCGACAGGGGCGGTGCGGTTGTTTTCATTTACTCCTAAATGTATCATAACATCGGGCAAATTGCAATAAGAAGTTGCAAATTCCAGCAAAAAGCCCCGTATTTTTGGGTGCTGCGCCATATTCTCTTTGGTACGCTAATGGGGTGATTTCCTAACTGCCTAAATTTTCCGGCGGCGGCGCAAATCCATCTGGTGAATTTGTGCAGGAGGACGCGGCGTCGCCTGCATGGGCGGCGGCGCGGAGGAAGGGCAGATACAGCCGCAGCGCGGGGTTTAACAGGCTGGTGCGCCACACGGCGGCGTAGGCCATGGCCCCCTCGGTGTCCCGGATGGGGCGGCCCTGGGGCCCGGCCAGGGAGGTCGGGAGAATGCTCACCCCCAGCCCCGCCGCCACCGAACGCCGCAGGGCGTCCACGTCCTGGGGCCGGCTGACGATGTGGGGGGTGAAGCGGCGGGCCCGGCAGAGGGCCAGGGCCTGCATATAGAGGATGGGGTGTTCCGCCTCGGCCAGGAGGATAAAGGGTTCCGCCTGGACGGCCCCCAGCTCCACGGGCCCGGGGGCCAGGGAGCAGCCCGGCGGCGCCAGGAGGCTGAGGCCCTCTTCGCCCAGGGGCAGGGCCTGGAGCTGCTCGGACTCCACGAAGAGCTCCCGGGGGAGAAACTGAAGGTCATAGGGCACGCCCTCCTCGTCCATCAGGCAGCGGCCGCAGGAGGTGGTGGTGAGGGCGACCGCCACGGCGGGGTGGGCCCGGTGGAAGGCGGAGAGGCTGCGCTCCAAAAGCCCCGCCGGGGCCGCCGAGACGGCCAGGGAGAGCCGTCCGGTGGCGCCGGTGCGCAGCTGCTGCACCGCGTCGGCCCCGCGGCGGGCGGCCTGGAGGATCTCCCCGGCGTAGGGCAGAAAGGCCCGGCCCTCCTCGGTGAGCTGGACGTCGCGCTTGGTGCGAAAGAAGAGCTTGGCCTGGAGCTGGAGCTCCAAATCGCCGATGTGGCGGCTCACCGTGGACTGGGGCAGGCCCAGCCGCCGGGCCGCGCCGGTGAAGCTGAGGGTCTTGGCCACGGCCTCGAAGCTCAGCAGTTGGTTGAGATCCATGGCCGCCTCCTTTCGTTGACACCTTCCGGCGCCGCTGGTATAATGGCAGTACCTGGCGTTGACCCCATGCCTCCCCTTCTCAAGGGGAGCCTTGGGTGCGGCAGCCTCGCGTCCGGGCGGCCATCTAGGCCGCCCCTACGCCCATGCTTGCAGTTTTTCCCGTAGGGGCGGGCCGCGTGCCCGCCCGTGAAAGCCTCCCCTTACCCAAGGGGAGCCTTGGGTGCGGCAGCCTCGCGTCCGGGCGGCCATCTAGGCCGCCCCTACGCCCATGCTTGCAGTTTTTCCCGTAGGGGCGGGCCGCGTGCCCGCCCGTGAAAGCCTCCCCTTACCCAAGGGGAGCCTTGGGTGCGGCGCACATTCGATTATACAATTATACATTCTATTTTGGATTCTGTAAAGGCTTTGGGAGGCGAGGGACATGGCGGAACGAATCGTGGTCACCGGCATGGGGGCGGTGACGCCCCTGGGGCTGGGCGTGGATGCCCTCTTCGACGGCCTGTGCGCCGGGCGCTGCGGCGTGGGGCCCATCACCCGCTTCGACACCACCGGCCTGGCCGTGACCATCGCCGCCCAGGTGCCGGATCTCGATCTGGGCCTGCCCGGCAAGCTCCTGCGGGAGAGCGACGCCTTCACCCAGTTCGCCCTGTGCGCCGCCGCCGAGGCCCTGGGCGGCTCCCTCCCCGCCGCGCCCCACCGGGTGGGCGTGGTCATGGGCACGGCCATGGCCGGCATCGCCACCACCGCCGCCACCCAGGAGAGCCTCACCGCCGCCGTGCACAAAAACGTGGGCCCCCGGTTCGTCCCCCGGATCCTGGGCAACATCGCCGCCGCCCAGATCGCCATGGCCCACGGCCTCACCGGCCCCAGCCTCACCCTCTCCACCGCCTGCGCCTCCGGCGGCGACGCCGTGGCCACCGCCGCCATGCTCCTGCTGGCCGGGGAGGCCGACGCCGTGTTGGCCGTGGGGGCCGAGAGCATCCTCTGCCCCCTGGTGCTCTACTCCCTGGCCAACGCCGGGGCCCTGTCGCGGCGCAACGACGACCCCCTCCACGCCTGCCGCCCCTTCGACCAGGCCGCCTCGGGCTTCGTCATCGGCGAGGGCGGCGCGGCATTGGTGCTGGAGACCGAAGCCCATGCCAAAAGCCGCGGCGCGGCCATCCTGGCGGAGCTGGCCGGGTGGAGCAACAACACCGACGGCTACCACGTCACCGCCCCCCGGCCCGACGGCAGCCGGGCCGCCGCCTGCATGGCCGCGGCCCTGGCCCGGGCCGGCCTGGAGCCCGCCCGGCTGGGCTACATCCACGCCCACGGCACCGGCACCCCCGAGGGCGACCGGGCCGAGGCCAACGCCCTTTTGACCCTCTTCGGCACGGACGGCCCGCCGGTGAGCTCCACCAAGGGCCTCACGGGGCACATGATGGGCGCGGGCGGCATTGCCGACTCCATCGTCTGCATCCAGGCCATCCGCCGCGCCCTGCTGCCCCCCAGCGCCAACCTGACCCGGCCCGCCTACGACCTGCCGCTGCTGCGGGAGACCACCGCCCGCGCCGTGGACACGGCCATGGCCAACGCCTTCGGCTTCGGCGGGCAGAATTCCAGCCTGGTCTTTCGCCGGTGGGAGGGATAGCCATGCGTCTGGTACTTCTGCGCCACGGCTACACCGCCGCCAACCTCTCCCACCGCTACTGCGGCAGCACCGACCTGCCCCTGGACGGCGGGGCGCTGGATGCCTTTTCCCGAGCACGGGCAGGGCTACTCTACCCCGATGTGACGGGGTTTCGGGTGCTGACCTCGGGGCTTCGCCGCACGGAGGAGACGCTGTCGGCCGTCTACGGCCCCCTGCCCCACGGCGTGGAGCCGGCCTTTCGGGAGATGGACTTCGGGATCTTTGAAAATAAAAGCTACGAGGAATTGAAGCAAGACCCCCGCTATCTCCGCTGGATCCAAGGGGACAACGAAAAAAACCGCTGTCCCGGCGGGGAGAGCGGCGAGGAGATGCAGCAGCGGGTGCTGGCAGCGCTGGCGGGGCTGACCGAGGACACGCTGCTGGTGACCCACGGCGGGGTCATTGCGGCGATCATGGCTCACCTCTTCCCCGGCGAGGAGAAGAACCGGTATCAGTGGCAGCCCCAGCCCTTTTGCGGCTATGAAGTGGAGGTGGGCCGGGGGTATCGGCCCATACCGGCGGAGAAAGCCTCCCCTTTTTAAAGGGGAGGTGGCACGGCGCAGCCGGGCCGGAGGGGATCCCACCAGGAAGAAGCCCGGGACGTTCGATCCCCTCCAGCAGAGCTGGATGGAGAATTCTACGGGACTTCGTCCCTAGAAATCCCGGCCAAGGCCGGCA
>CALXCW010000165.1 GCA_944386905.1 uncultured Oscillospiraceae bacterium | reverse complement strand
ATCATCATACCAGTTTCGATTCTGAGCACTCAACACCAAAGCCAAAGCCAAAAAGATAATCGCCACCACCGCAATCCCTGCCACGGCGAACATACCCCAAGGCCGTGTCTTTTTCGGAGAAGGGCCCACCTCTAAAAGCGACTCCACATCGCCAATGCTGTCTACCGCCTGGACAAAGGCGCTCTCCTCCGGCACACCTTGGGCGATCAGATCATCAAAACGATCCAAAGTGTTTTGCAGAATCTCATCCAGCAGTTCCCGGTTTCGCTGCGTATCCGGTGCTTTGGAAAAGCGCTGACGCACATGGGCCATGAGGCGTTCACGCATGGTCACTCTCTCCCTTCTTCAACAGTTGATCGATAATCTCCCTGGCCTCGATCCACTCCGCCGTCATGCGGCGGCATGTCTCCACACCCAGAGGCGTAACGGCATAATACTTTCTACGGGCACCCGCGCCCTGCTCACCCCAATAACTGCGAATCAACCCGCCGTCCTCCAGACGTTTGAAGGCTGTATAGAGGGTGGCCTCTTTTAGCTCGTACCGTCCGCAGGATACCCGAGAAATGGTCTTGTTGATTTCATAGCCGTAACTATCCTTCTCCAGTAGCTGTGAGAGGATAATGGCCTCGGTGTGGCCGCGAATCAGATCACCACCGATGGACATGGCGCCCCTCCTTTCTGGAGTAATCATATCATGATGTACCTCATCTGTCAATGTACTTCCTGAAATAACATTTACCATGCGCTTTGGAACCATTCACAAAAAAGTTACATTCTTTCTGTGCAAGATCTCTTGACATTGGAGCACGATGGGAGTACCATACAATCAAAAGGAATTAGCACTCTATCTATTAGAGTGCTAACGCAACAGGAGGTGCAGACAGCTATGAATGCACAGAAATACACGCAGAAGTCCCTGGCGGCCATTCAGGACGCCCAGGCGTTGACCATTCGCAACGAAAACCAGCAAATTGAACAGATCCACCTCTTCTCCGCCCTGCTGCGGCAGGACGACGGCCTGGTGCGCGAGCTTCTCAAGCGTATGGGCATCACCGTGGAGAGCCTGGAAGCGGCCGTCAACCAGGAGCTGGCGAAGCTCCCTCGGGTGAGCGGTTCCGGCCGGGAGGCCGACAAATACTATGTGGCTCGTTCCGTGGACGAGACGTTCCAGAAGGCTGAGGATATTGCTGCTTCCATGAAGGATGACTTTGTGTCCGTGGAGCACTTGCTGCTGGCTCTTCTCGACACCGCCGATTCCACCATGAAGAACCTTTTGCGCACCTACAACATCACCAAGGAAGCCTGCCTCAAAACACTTCAGACCATTCGCGGCAGCCAGCGTGTCACCACCGACAATCCCGAAGGCACCTATGACGCCCTGGCGAAATACGGTACCGATCTGGTCAAACAGGCACGGGAGAAAAAAATGGATCCCGTCATTGGCCGAGATGACGAAATCCGCAACGTCATCCGCATCCTCTCCCGGAAAACCAAGAATAACCCCGTTTTGATCGGCGAACCGGGCGTGGGCAAAACAGCCATCGCCGAGGGGCTTGCCCAGCGAATTGTCCGGGGCGATGTGCCCAAGAGCTTACAGGACAAGACCATTTTCTCTCTGGACATGGGTGCTCTCATCGCCGGCGCGAAATACCGCGGCGAGTTTGAAGAGCGGCTCAAAGCTGTGCTGGCCGAGGTAAAGAAGTCTGAGGGTAAGATTATTCTCTTCATCGACGAGCTCCACACCATCGTCGGCGCCGGTAAGACCGAGGGCTCTATGGACGCGGGCAACCTCCTAAAGCCCATGCTGGCGCGGGGCGAGCTCCACTGCATTGGCGCCACCACCCTGGATGAGTACCGGCAATATATCGAAAAAGACCCCGCCTTGGAGCGGCGGTTCCAGACCGTCCTGGTGCAGGAACCCACGGTGGAGGACACCATCGCCATTCTCCGAGGCCTGGAAGAGCGCTATGAGGTCTTTCACGGCGTCAAGATCACCGACCCGGCCATCATCGCCGCCGCCACTCTCTCCAATCGCTATATCACCGATCGCTTCCTCCCCGACAAGGCCATTGATCTTATTGATGAGGCTTGCGCCATGATCCGCACGGAGATGGACTCCATGCCCACGGAACTGGACGTGATCCGACGCAAGATCATCCAGATGGAGATTGAGGAAGTGGCCCTCAAGAATGAGACCGACGAGCTCTCCAAGGGTCGCCTGGAGGAGCTGCGCAAAGAGCTGGCCGAAGAAAGAGACCGCTTCAACTCCATGAAGGCCAAATGGGAAAATGAGAAGGCTGCCATCGGCAAGGTACAGCAGCTCCGGGAGCAGATCGAGCAGATGAACGCCGACATTGAGCGTGCCGAACAGCAGGGCGACTACGAAAAGGCCGCCAAGCTCAAATACGGCTCCCTGCCCGAAGCGCAGAAGCAGCTTGCCCACGAGGAAAAGTTGGCGCAGGATGCCCAGGAGAGCAACCTCCTCCGCGACAAGGTCACCGAGGAGGAAATCGCCAAGATCGTCGAGCGCTGGACGGGCATTCCCGTGGCGCGGCTGGTAGAGGGCGAGCGGGAAAAGCTCCTGCACCTGGGCGACACGCTTCACAAACGGGTTGTTGGACAGGACGAGGCCGTCACCTCCGTCTCTGAGGCCATTTTGAGAAGCCGCGCCGGCATCCAGGATCCCAACCGCCCCATCGGCTCGTTCCTCTTCCTCGGCCCCACGGGCGTGGGCAAGACGGAGCTTGCCAAGGCGCTGGCCGAAAGTCTCTTCGACGACGAGAAGAACCTCATCCGCATCGACATGACCGAGTATATGGAGAAATTCTCCGTGTCGCGGCTCATCGGTGCGCCTCCGGGATATGTGGGCTATGAGGAGGGCGGCCAGCTCACCGAAGCCGTGCGCAGAAAGCCCTACTCCGTGATCCTCTTTGACGAGGTGGAAAAAGCCCATCCCGACGTGTTCAACATTCTTCTGCAAGTCCTGGACGACGGTCGCATCACCGACTCCCAGGGCAGAACCGTGGACTTTAAGAACACCATTATCATCCTCACCTCCAACCTGGGAAGCCAGTTCCTCCTGGACGGCATCAGCCCCGACGGTGAAATCACCCCCGAGGCGCGGGAGCAGGTGGAGGCGCTGCTGCGCAGGAGCTTCCGGCCGGAGTTCTTAAACCGCCTGGATGAGATTGTATTCTACAAGCCTTTGACCCGGGAGAATATCACCGGCATCATCGATCTTCAAATTGCCGATCTCAACCGTCGCCTGGCACAGAAGCAGCTCAAGTGCCACGTGTCCGACGAGGCCAAGGCCTTCATCATCGAAGCTGCCTACGACCCGCAGTACGGCGCAAGACCCCTCAAGCGGTATCTCCAGCACACCGTGGAGACGCTCCTTGCCCACCGGATCTTGAAGGGCGACGTCCTGCCTGGACAGACGTTGGAAGTCACCGTGGAAAACGGCGAATTGGCAGTGCAATAAGCATAGAAAATCCCGCAGGAGCGAAATCCTGCGGGATTTTTCGTATTTGGCAGCACCTTCATGTTGGTATGCGGGCATGCTGACTTACGATTCTCATCCGAAGTCACCGCATGAAATTCTACGTTTTGCCTTTTGCAAAAACATATGTTAGATTGAAATTACACGCAACCTTCCTATGAAAAACGGTGCTTAGAAGGGTGAAGGCCTTTACAAGAGGGAACAGGAGGGAATGTCTTGGAGGACAGTGCCATTGTGGATCTTTTTTTCTGCCGGGACGAAACGGCAATTCAAATCGCCCAGGAGAAATTCGGCGCCAGGCTGCGGGCGCTGGCATTGGGAATTGTGCAGGACAGCCAGACAGCAGAGGAGTGTGAAAACGACACCTATCTCCACGCCTGGAACGCCATTCCACCCCACGCCCCCAGGAGCTATCTCTATGCCTTTCTGGCACGAATTACCCGCCATGTGGCGCTCAATTGCTGCCG
>CALXCW010000164.1 GCA_944386905.1 uncultured Oscillospiraceae bacterium | reverse complement strand
TCCATGAGCACCGTAGATGGATAGGCCGCCGTGCCGCCTGGGACGTAGAGCCCCACCTTCTCAATGGGCATAATCTTCTGACCCATGACTACGCCGGGTCGGTCGTTGAGCAGGAAGCTTCCGCGCACCTGCTGACTGTGGAAAGCCCGGATGTTCTCCGCTGCCTGGCGGAGAATGGTCAAGAGCCGCGGCTCCAGCGTGACCATGGCCTCACCCTTTTCCTCTCGGGTAACTTCCAGGGCCGTCAGGCGCACATGGTCAAACTTCCAGCCATAGTCTATAAGGGCCTCATCGCCGCGGGTACGAACATCGGCGATAATCTCCGACACCACAGCTCCCACATCCACCTGGGGCGCCGCCCGCTGAAAAATTTCCTCCCGGGGGATCTCCTGGAGTTTTAAAATCCGAATCAAGGTTCCTTCACCTGGCCTTTCAATCCCGCCACCATGGCGGCGATGGTTTTCTCCTTGAATTTATAACTCACCTGGTTGGCAATGAGCCGGGCGCTGATTGGGGTAATGGTCTCAAAGGGCACCAGGTCGTTCTCCCGGAGCGTCGCACCGGTCTCCACAATGTCTACAATCACATCCGAGAGGCCGAGAATCGGCGCAAGCTCGATGGAACCGTTGAGATGGATGATGTCGATGTCCCGGCACTGGGCGCTGTAATACTTCCGCGCGATATTGGCAAACTTGGTAGCCACCCGGAGCGTCTTGCTCCGGTCATCGCGGAAGCTGCTCTTGGCCGCCACGGCCATGCGGCATACGCCCGTTTTGAGGTCGAGCAGCTCGTAGACCTCCGGCTGATACTCCAAGAGGATATCCTTTCCCGCTACACCCACGTCGGCGGCACCGCGCTCGACGTAGATGGCGACATCCGAGGGCTTCACCCAGAAAAACCGCAGCTTCTTCTCTCGGTTTTCAAAAATGAGCTTTCGCCCTGGTTCGCGAATGTCCGGACAATCGAATCCGGCCCGCTCAAACATGTCATAGACCTTTTCACCCAGGCGGCCCTTGGGCAGAGCCACATTGACCATCTCATCCAATTTCACGCACCTCCCCGCTGTGGAACTCCAGCACCCGGCGGCAGCGGATACCATCCGGCCGCGCGGCCAGTACCACCCGCTCGCCGGTTTCGCGCAGCGCCTTGGCGGTACGGAGCACCTCCGCCGGATCCGCGTCGGGGCCGTAGGTGAGCACCGCGTCCACATCGCACCCCGCCGCCGAGGGCGTCAGCCGCTCCAGCTGATCGAGATAGACCGCAAACCCCACACCCCGGGCGTCCTTGCCCATGCGGGCCATGAGCTTGTCGTACTGCCCGCCGGAGAGAACGCCGGTGGGAATCCCGGCCACGTAGCCGCGAAAGACCACGCCGTTATAGTAGTTCATATCGTTGACAATGGAGAAGTCCAGCCGCGCATGGCGCTGCAGGCCCGCGTCCTCAAGCATACGCGACAAAGATGCGAGGAGATCATAAGCTGCCCGGGCCTCGGCGGTGGTGCACAGCGGCAAGAGAGAAGGGAGCGCGTCCGACAGTGAGCCGCTCAGAGCGGCCAGCGCCCGCAGGGATGCGCCTGCCTCACCGGGAATCAAGGTTGTCAAGCCGTCGATATTCTTCCGGCTGAGCAGCGAAAGCGCTTCGGCCCGGCACTGCTGGGAGAGGCCCATCGGCTCCAGCACCGCAGAAATGATCCCCAGGTGGGAGAGATCCAGGACAAAGTCCGGCGAGATCTTCTGAAGGCTCTGCGCAGCCAAAAGCACCACCTCGCCCAGCTCCAGCGCCGTCACCGCACCCAGGCACTCCACGCCACTTTGCATGATCTCCCGATAGCCCCGACCGCCACCGGCGCTGCGGTAAACATTTTCATTATAATAGACCCGCTGCACCGTCCTCTCCGAGGAACGGTAGTTTTTCACGATGGACAGCGTCACATCGGGCTTGAGGGCCATAAGCGTGCCGTCGGTATCGGTGAAGGTGATGGCTCCTTCGGAAATGAGGAACTCCTTGTGGTTTACATATAGCGAGTAGGGCTCAAATTTGCTCATCTTAAAGGGCTCATAGCCCTGGGCTCGATAGAGTCTGCGCAGCTCCAGCACCGCCCGCTCCTCGTTTTTCAAAAGCTCATCCATGTTCTGCCTCCTGCTCCAGCCGCTCCAAAGCCAGCTTATAGCCGCTGCTGCCGTACATCAGGCATTTCTTCACGCGGCAGATGGTGGCAGTGCTGGCGCCGGTCTTTTGATTGACTTCATTGTAGCTCTTGCCATGGAAGAGCTGTGTGGCTACGTCGAAGCGCTGGGCGATCTCCTGGATTTCCTTAATGGTGCAGGCGTCCTCAAAAAAGTGGCGCAGCTCCTCCGCCGTGGTGAGGGTGAGAATGGCTTCGAAAAGCCGCTGCACCGTAGCTTGTTCCAACACGTCCATGGACGCACCCCTTCCTTTTTATTCTTTTACCATTTTAACGCTTCATCGCGGTAAAATCAACAGTGAACTGCTGCGCTATCGGAGAGAAATTCCCAGGCTGGGGGGCATCTATTTGTGCAAATCATCCAAATACCATGCAAAACAAAAACGGCCGCAGCCTTGCGTCCGTTTTTGAAAGGTGCGATCGGGTCTATAAGCCGGGTTCTGTCTCGACAGTCATCTATCTAGCCGCCGCGTTGCCGCGGCGATCCAGCCACCTCCTCGGAAGCAGCCGGGCCGGCCTTGCTTCCTCCACGGTGTTGCTCCGAATAGAGTTTACAGCGATGGACGCTTCCACGCCATCGGGTGCGCTCTTACCGCACCTTTCCACCCTTACCTCAGATGAGGCGGTATATCTCTGTTGCACTTTTCCTGAAGTCGCCTTCGGCGGGCGTTACCCGTTATTCTTGCCCTGTGGAGCCCGGACTTTCCTCATGTGCGGCCTTTGGGCACTGCACACGCGACTGTCCGACCCGGTCGCCGGTTTATTTTACTTTATTTTCAAGCGCTTGTCAAATGAATTGCAAATATCTTCCCGGGTGATTATAATAAGAGGCACAAACCCTGTATGAAATGAGGGACGCGTATGCGAAAAACCTTGGATTCCTACTTTGACGCGATGCGGCAAAAGCGCGTGGCTGTGCTGGGCATCGGCGTAAGCAACCGCCCGCTGATCCGTCTTTTGCTTTCCCACGGCGTCTTTGTCACCGCCTGCGACAAGACGCCCTATGACCAGCTGGAGCCGGAAGTGCTGGAACTGGAGCGGGCGGGCGCCAAGCTTCAGGTGGGGGAACACTATTTAGACGGCCTTCAGGCGGACGTGGTGTTCCGTACCCCCGGCATGCACCCGGATACGCCGGCCCTGGTGCAGCTGCGGGAGAAAGGCTGCACCGTCACCTCGGAGATGGAGGCCTTCTTCGCCCTGTGCCCCTGCGAAATCATTGCCGTCACCGGTTCCGACGGGAAAACCACCACTACCACCCTGATCGCCGAAATTTTAAATCGGGCAGGCAGAACCGTCTGGGTGGGCGGCAATATCGGCCAGCCTCTGCTACCCCTGGCGGATAAGATGCAGCCTACGGACGTGGCTGTAGTGGAGCTCAGCTCCTTTCAGTTGATGGATATGACCCACTCCCCTCGGGTGGCCGTGGTGACCAATCTGGCGCCCAATCATCTGGACGTCCACAAGGATATGGCCGAGTACATCCACGCCAAGGAGCAGATTTTTCTTCATCAACGCCCTGGGGATCGGCTGGTGCTCAACTATGACAATGACATCACCCGCGGTTTTGCCTCCAAGGCCAGGGGAAGCGTAACCTTCTTCTCCCGCCTGGCACAGCCCGAAGGTGGCGTATGGCTCGACGGCGAGACGATCTACTTTCGTGGTGAAAAGGTGCTCGAGCGCAGTGACATTCTCCTGCCCGGGCTTCACAATGTGGAAAACTACATGGCCGCCCTGGCGGCGGTGGAGGGGTATGCCGCGGCGGAGGACGTTCGCGCTGTGGCCCAGACCTTCGGCGGCGTGGAGCATCGCATTGAGCTGGTGCGGGA
>CALXCW010000163.1 GCA_944386905.1 uncultured Oscillospiraceae bacterium | reverse complement strand
GTCGCGCCGATGTCCAGGCCGCGGGTGGGGTGGACGGCAATGAGGATATCGGGCCGGGCCTCCAGCTCTCGGGCCAGGATGACTTTTTGCTGGTTGCCGCCGGAGAGGCTTCGCGACTCCTGCTCGATGGAGGCGCAGCGGATGTCGTACTTTTTCTGCATTTCCAGGGCGTAGTCCCGGATGGCTTTTTTCTTGAGAAGCCAGCCGCCGGCGCGGCTGAAGCGTGTTTCGCCGGTGGCCTTGAGGACGATGTTGTCCTTGACGCTCATATCGCCGATGAGGCCCATCTTGTTGCGATCCTCGGGGATGTGGCTCACGCCCTCTTCAATAAAGGACTGGGGCATGAACTTGGCCACCTTGCTCTGCTTCAAGTCCACCAGTCCCGCGTCGGGGGCGATGACGCCGGTGATGAGCTGGGCCAGCTGACTCTGGCCGTTGCCGTCCACGCCGGCGATGCCCACGATTTCGCCCTTGCCGATGGTGAGGGTGACGTCGTTGAGGCCCGCGTGCTTGGCCTCCTTGTGGTAGTCCACGTGGGAAAGGCGCACCACGGCCTCGCCGGGCTGAGTGATCTTTTCATAGTGGGAGGGGCTCAGTTCCCGGCCGATCATCAGGTTGGCCAGCTCCTGGCCGGTGGTCTCGCCGCGGTTTAGGGTGCAGACCGTCTCGCCGGCGCGGAGGATGGTGATGCGGTCGGAGACATGGAGCACCTCGCGCATCTTGTGGCTGATAAAGATGATGCTCTTGCCCTCGGAGGTGAGCTTTTCCATGATGGCGAAAAGCCCCTCCACCTCGATGTCGGTGAGGGCGGCGGTGGGCTCGTCCAGCACCAGGAGCTCCGCGCCGCGGTAGAGGGCCTTGAGGATCTCCACACGCTGCTGCTCGCCCACAGAGGTTTCGGTGATGCGCTTGTCCAGCTGCACCTCCAGGCCGTACTTTTCGGCCAGGGCCAGGATCTCCTTGCGCCGGGCGTCCTTCTGGATCAGCACGCCCTTGGTGTTCTTGTCGCCGAGGATGATATTTTCAAAGACCGTCATGGCCTCCACCAGCATAAAGTGCTGGTGCACCATGCCGATGCCCAGAGCCACGGCCTTGGCGGGGTTGTCGATTTTGACCTTTTGTCCGTTTAAGTAGATGTCTCCCTCGGTGGGCTGGTACAGGCCGATGAGCACGTTCATCAGCGTGGACTTGCCGGCGCCGTTTTCACCCAGAAGGGTGTGCACCTCGCCGCGGAGGACGGAGAGGTTGATGTCCCGGTTGGCATACACATCGCCGAAGCGCTTGGTGATGTGCTCCATCCTGAGAATCTCTTCCATGGCGTCTGCTCCCTTCACATTAGAATCCGCGGCTTCCACCGTCAAACACCTCGCTGAGAGCACAGCGGGGTGCTTGAACGGCGGGCGGCGCGGCGCAAAAACCAGGCCCGCGCCGCCAGGCGCGCTCTACTTTTAAGGATACAGGAATTTTCCATAAAGTCAAGTTTTTTCCGCGGTCACACCGGCCCAACCGGTGCGAACTATTACAGTTTCGTTACAATTTTCCTCCCGGCGTTGCACAGCGGCGGCGGCTGTGGTACGATGTCACTACGAATTTCCTTTGAAGGGAGCCTTGCCCATGCGAAAACTCATTGCGCTGCTTCTGCTGATGGGCTGCCTGATGACGATGTTGATTCCCGGCGTGGCCGCCCAGGAGCAGGCCTTCCGGGATTTAGATGACATCACCAACCGCACCCAGGTTCTGTTTCTGCTGGATCTGGGGCTGATCTCCGGCTATGACGACCAGACCTTCCGGCCCGAGGCCACCATCACCCGGGCGGAGACGGCCAAGATCGTGGCCCTGCTCTATGGCGACGATCCCCAGCCCCAGGACGGCGACCCCACCTTCTCCGACACCACCGGCCACTGGGCCGAAAGCTACATCCGCTTCCTGGCTGGCAAGGGCGTGGTCAGCGGCAACGGCGCGGGCGCCTTCCGGCCCGGCGCCGCCGTCACGGCCCGGGAGCTGGCCAAGATGCTGCTGGTGGCCGTGGGGGCCGACGGCAGCCGCTATACCGGCAGCGGCTGGGCCCAGCGGGTGGACGCCGACGCCGACGAGGCCGGGATCTACACCCGCTTCACCCAGGATCCCGCCCGCCCCGTCAGCCGGGACGACGCCTGCCTTTTGATCTACAACGCCATGCAGGGCCTGGCCATCGACGGGTATAACGACGACGGCTCGGTGCGCTATTCCGTGGACGCCCTGCTCAACCCCATCTCCTTTTTGGAGGCACGCTTCGGCGTCAGGCGCTACACCGGCATGATCGAGGCCAACGGCTGCGTCGATTTGGCCAACCCCGGCAAGACGCTGGACGCGGGCTATACCAAGCTGGAGGGCCACACGGCCTTCGCCGTGGAGACGGATCTGAGCATGGTGGGCCAGTATGTGGACATCTACGTCCGCGACGGCCAGGTGCTGGGCGCGCCCTGCGCCTCCACCCAGGCGGTGAGCTACACCCTGGACAGCGTCCAGACGCTGGTGGAGCTGTGCAAGAGCAGCGACTACCACGTCGATGACGACGCGGCCGTCTACCTCAACTATGTGCCCGTGGAGGGCGGCCTGTCGGCGCTCCCGACCGCGGCATCGGTGACCGTCCTCGACCGCGACGGCGATCTGGGCCTGGAGACGATCCTGGCCCTGGAGACCACGGCCTGCACCGTCACCGGAACCAACCCCCTGACCATCCAGGTCGGCGGCGCCACCGTCGAGGCCCGGAGCATGCGCACGGGCCAGGGCTACGTCGCCGGGCAGAGCGCCCGCTGTGTCCAGGTGGCCGGAACGTGGTATGTCAACTGAGTGAATAAAATCCCGCTGAGCCAGCCGTTCAGCGGGATTTTTGACAGTCTGATTATCGTATGATCATGGAAAGGAGCGATTGGTGTGGCAAACTATCCCACGCCCCATATCAGCGCGGCCCCGGGGGACTTCGCCCCCACGGTGCTGATGCCCGGCGATCCCCTGCGGTCGCAGTTTATTGCAAAAACCTTTTTGGAAGCGCCCAAGCTGGTGAACAACGTCCGGGGGGTGCAGGGCTATACCGGCACCTACCAGGGCACGCCGGTGTCGGTGATGGCCTCGGGGATGGGCATGCCCTCCATGGGCATCTATTCCCACGAGCTCTACACGGTCTACGGCGTGGAGACCATCCTCCGGGTGGGCTCCGCCGGCGCCCTCCAGCCCCAGGTGGCCTTGCGGGACATCGTCCTGGGCCAGGGAGCCTGCACCGACAGCCGCTGGGCCTCCCAGTTCCACCTGGCCGGGGAGTTTGCTCCCATCGCCGCCTTTGATGTGCTGGAGACGGCGGTTTCGGCGGCCCGGGACGCGGGCCTTGCCTTCCATGTGGGCAATCTCCTCTCCTCCGACCGCTTCTACGGCGACGACGGGGCGCTGCCCGAGGCGCTCACGGCCAACGCCGGCTGGCGGAAGATGGGGGTTCTCGCCATTGAGATGGAGGCAGCGGCCCTCTATATGAACGCGGCGCGCCATCACAAGCGGGCTCTGGCCATCTGCACGGTGTCGGATCACATCCTCACCGGCGCCGCCACCACGGCCCAGGAGCGGGAGCGCTCCTTCACCGATATGATGCTGCTGGCCCTGGAGACGGCCCGGCGGCTCCAGCCATGACGGCGCAGGCCCTGGTGGCCCGGGCGAAGGAGGCCATGGAACGGGCTTACGCCCCCTATTCCGGCTTTACGGTGGGGGCGGCGCTGCTGGGAAAATCGGGCCGGGTGTATGTGGGGTGCAATGTGGAAAACGCCTCCTACCCGGTCACCTGCTGCGCCGAGCGGACGGCCCTCTTTGCGGCGGTGGCGGCGGGAGAGCGGGAGTTTTCCGCCCTGGCGGTGGTGGGCGGCCGGGGCGGCGTGGTGGAGGACTTCTGTCCGCCCTGCGGCATCTGCCGCCAGGCCCTCTCGGAGTTCTGCCCGGCGGCGTTTCCGGTGTACCTCTGGCGCCCCGACGAGGTACAGTGCCTGACCCTGGGCGACCTGCTGCCCCAC
>CALXCW010000162.1 GCA_944386905.1 uncultured Oscillospiraceae bacterium | reverse complement strand
CCCACCAAGGCCATGACCACCAGCACGACCAGGGCAATGGGCAGAAGCACCAGCAGCGCGGAGATAATCATGGCCGGCAAATCGCCCTTTTCCATCTCGTCGGACAGAGGTCTTTCATCGCCGTCCTGCTGCTCCTCGGCCCGGCGGCGGCGCTGCGCCTTGCTGTGATCCATGGCCCGCTGGACGCGCTTGGGAAAGAGCATCCTCAGCCCTTCTCCTTCTTCTCGGACGCCCGATGGAGCTTATGATGGCAGGCCACAAAGTGGTTGGGCGACACCTCTTCCCAGGCCGGAACCACCTGCTTGCAGATTTCGGTGCAATAGGCGCAGCGGGTGTGGAACTTGCAGCCCTTGGGCGGGTTGACCGGGCTGGGGATATCGCCTTCGAGAATTTGCAGCTCCTTGCGGCTCTCCTCCTCGGTGGTGGGGATGGCGTTGAGGAGGGCCTCGGTGTAGGGATGCACCGGGTTGTCGAAGATCTCCTGGGAGTCGGCCAGCTCCACCATGGAGCCCAGGTACATCACGCCGATCCGGTCAGAGATATACTTGACCACGGACAAATCGTGGGTGATGAAGAGATAGGTCAGATTCTCCTGCTCCTTGAGATCCTGCAAAAGATTGATAATCTGGGCCTGAATGGACACGTCCAGGGCGGAGACCGCCTCGTCGCAGACCACAAACTTGGGGTGCGTGGCCAGGGCGCGGGCGATGCCGATGCGCTGGCGCTGGCCGCCGGAGAACTGGTGGGGGAAGCGGTGGAGGAAGTAGGGCGCGAGGCCGCACTGATCCATGACCTTGAGCACCATCTCCTGCATGCGCTCATCCTGCTTGTGGATCATGCCGTGGGCCTTCATGCCCTCGCTGATGATCTGGCCCACGCTCATTCTGGGGTTCAGAGAGGAATAGGGATCCTGGAAAATCAGCTGCATATCCCGGCGGAGCTTGCGCATCTCGTTGTACGTAAGACGCGCCAGGTCGATTCCGTCGTCGCGGTAGGCCTCGTACTTCTCAAACTCCGGCAGATGGCGGCTCCGCTCTCGCAGCAGCTGGATCTCCCCCCGGACGGCGTCGATCTGCCGGCGCAGGGCGGCGATCTTCGCCTCGATCTCCTTGCACTTCTGGGCGGCGGCGTCCACCTTGGCCTGGCTGCCCTTGCCCTTGGACAGGGCAAATTCCACGTCGGCCTGGGTAACCTGGGCGTCCAGCAAGGCATCGTCCAGATCGGTGATCTCCCGGGAGATGTGATAGGCCTTTTCGTAGAGGCTCATCACGGGCTGGAGATCCTCCACCACGATCAGGCCGCCGACGATCTTGGTCAGATTGAGCATGGCGTCCTCGGTGAGCTTCTTGGCCTGATCCAGCTCGCCGTGCTTGGCGTACTGGGCTTCCTCGGAGAGGGCGTCGTACTCGGCCTGGAGTTTTTTCTCCTTCTCGGCCAGCTCGTGCCACGCTTTGCGGAGCTTGGGCAGGTTCTTGATGGTATCGAGCATATACCGCGGCGCCAGGTCGTCCAGCGACCGGCCGTAGTACATGGTGCGTCCGTAGGTCTGGTGGTAGAGCTGCAGGATGGTACGGCCCAGGGTGGACTTGCCGCAGCCGGACTCGCCGACCAGGCCGAAGGTCTCGCCCTTGTAGATATCGATGGAGATGCCGTCGTTGGCCTTGACCACCCGTCCCTTTTTCAGGGGAAAATACTGCTTGAGGTTGCTGATCCGCAGCAAAACTTCTTTATTTTGTGCCATGGCGCGCCTCCTTGTTGGGATAGAAGCAGCGGATCTGCTGCTTGTCGCTCACCGCAGTCAGCGTCGGCTCCTCGGCGCGGCAGCGGTCGGTGGCATACTTGCAGCGGGGCGCAAACTTGCAGCCCTTGGGCAGATCCAGCGGATGGGGCACGGCGCCGGGAATGGCCTCCAGGCGGGTCTTGGCCGGGGTATCCAGCCGGGGGATGGACGCCATCAGGCCCTCGGTATAGGGATGGGAAAAGACATTGTTGTGGAAAATCGTATGGGCCGGAGCCAGCTCCACCACCTGGCCGCAGTACATGACGGCCACGTCGTCGGCCATCTGGTTGATGACGCCCAGGTCGTGGGTGATAAACAGCACGGCGGTGCCGTTTTTCTCCTTGAGCTCGTTCATCAGCTTGAGGATCTGGGCCTGGATGGTGACGTCCAGGGCGGTGGTGGGCTCGTCGGCAATGAGCAGCTTGGGCTTGCAGGCCAGGGCCATGGCGATCATGACGCGCTGGCGCATACCGCCGGAGAGCTGATGGGGATACTGGGCCGCGACCACCTCGGGATTGGGGATCTTCACATCGGCCAGCAGCTCAATGGCCTTCTTGGCCGCCTCTTTTTTGCTCATGCCCTGGTGGATCATCAGCGGCTCGCTGATCTGCTTGCTGACGGTGAACACCGGGTTGAGGCTGGTCATGGGCTCCTGGAAGATGACGGAAATGGCGTTGCCGCGGATCTTGTACATCTCATTGAGGGAGAGCTTGGTGAGCTCCTTGCCGTCGAAGTAGATCTCGCCGCTTTCGATAAAGCCGTTGTTGTCCAGCAGCCGCAGCACGCTCATGGCAGAGACGCTCTTGCCCGAGCCGGACTCGCCGACGACGCCCAGCACCTTGCCGGCGTCCACGCTGTAGCTGACGTCGTTGACCGCCTTGACAATGCCGCGCTTGGTGTTGAAAAATGTCTTTAGATTTTTAAGTTCCAATAGTGCCATGGTTCCAACCTCCTTAGCGCTCGGCAGACTTGGGATCAAAGGCATCCCGCAGCGCGTCGCCCACCAGGTTGATGCAGATGGTGCAGATGCCGAATATCGCCGCGGGGAACACCCACCGCCACCAGTACTGCTGGATGACCACGGAGTTGTTGGCGCCGGTGAGCATATTGCCCCAAGTGGGCGTCGGGGGCGAAATACCAAAGCCCAGATAGGACAGGGAGGACTCGGTGAGCATGCAGGTGGCAAAATCCAAGGTGGCCGTCACCAGGATCAGAGAGAGGACGTTGGGCAGGATGTGGCGGAACACAATGGCCACTTCCCGGACGCCCATGGCCTTGGCGGCGGTGACGAACTCCTGCTCCCGCTGGCTGAGAATCTGCGCGCGGATCAGGCGGCACGTCGGCGGCCAGGACAGCACGCCCAGCACGATCATGATGAGGTACATGCGCTGCTCCACGGAAATGGCCGTGCCGATGATGGCCGAGAGGATCAGCGCGAAGGGCAAAAACGGAAGGCCGCCGATGATCTCCGAGGCACGCATGACCAGCATATCCACCCAGCCGCCGAAGTAGCCGGCCAGGCCGCCCATGATGATGCCGATGAACAACGAGATGATAACGGAGATGGCGCCGACGGTCATGGTGACGCGGCCGCCGTTGATGATCCGGGAGAAGATGTCGCGGCCCAGGTTGTCGGTGCCGCAGAGGTAGCCCTTGAGGCCCCAGGTCACGATCTCGCCCTGGTCGGTGATGGCGTAGTTCTGATAGAAGCCTGCAAAGACGGTCTCGATTTCCTTTTCATGGACGGCATTGGGAATATCGGTCTGACCGTGGATATTCTCGCCCCAGGAGACCACCTCGCCGTTCTCCAGCAGGGCGGTATAGTGGTTCAGGCCGCCGTAGAGCTCCACAGGCTTGGCGCTCATTTCGGGGATCTGATCCTCGCCGTGCATGATGTTGCCCCAGACGGTGATCTTGCCGCTCTCGTCCACGGCGGCGCAGGTGTTGCCGGTGGCGGCGATGTCCACGATGTTGCTGAGCTCCGGCACGGCGGAGATGGAGTTGGTCTGGAAGCCGCCGTAGGAGACGGTGCCGTCGTCCAGCAGGGCGATATAGTTATAGGTGGTCAGGGCGACCTTTTTCACATGGCCCTTGATGTCCTTTTTGACCTTGACATCGCACATGTTCTGGTTGCCCCAGGTGTAGACCTCGCCGTCCTCGGTGACGGCCACGGTGAACTGATACCCCGCCTCCAGCTGGACAAAGCCCAGATCCCGGTGGGAGATCATGGCGGTCTGGAGCTCCGTGGGCAGGACGT
>CALXCW010000161.1 GCA_944386905.1 uncultured Oscillospiraceae bacterium | reverse complement strand
CGGCTGTTCCATGGTTTCAACTGCCGGGGACGGGCTTCGATCTTTCAATTGAAATTCTCCACCAATCCCTATTCCCTTTTGGCTTTCTTACTGGGCGCGGCCTTGCTGCTGGCGGTACTCTTTATCCCCGGCCTCAATGCGCTCTTCCAGATAAGTCCGAGCTTCTCTCTACGCGCCCTGGGCCAAGTTTTCATCTTGGCACTTCTGCCCACGGTACTCATTCAGGTATTCAAGCTGCTCCGCCCAAAAAAGCATTAAAAAAACACCCAACTCCCCAAAACAGAACGGGAGTTGGGTGTCTTTTTAGCGTTTGCTACCGCCAAAGCCACCGCGGCTGCCGCCGCCGCCTCGGCTGGAGCCGCCAAAACCGCCTCGTCCACCGAAACCGCCTCGGCTGGAACCGCCGAAACCGCCCCGACTGCCGCCAGGGCCGCCAAAGCCGCCCGGCCTGCCCGGGCCGCTGTGATGATCTCGACCCGGCGGCGGAGGCGGCGGCCCGCGGAAATAACCCGGGCCACGCCAGAAGGGGCCAAAGCCCCAGGGCCGCCAGCCAAAGACCACCCGGCGGCCAAAGCGTACCGCCGATACAGCCACAGCCGTGATGACCAGCGCCGCCAAAAGCGCAATCACCAGGAGCAGCCGTCCCAGGGTGGACAGCCATGAGCCTCTCGGCTGCTCCGTCTGGGCCAGCGGAAGGTTGTCACCGCACCAGTCCTCCAAGCCCTCAAACAGCGCAAGGATCGCCCGGTCAGATCGGGTGAAAATTTCGCCCATGTTTCCCCGGAAGAGAATTTCCAGTGCATTATCTACGTAGTATGACAGGTCTCCGCCAAAGGCCAGATACCAGTCCTCCGCATCACTGTCCAACAGGAGTAGGAAGTCGCTGTCGCCCAGACCCAGCTCGTCCATGGCATGATAGGCCGCCTGTTCCAGATCTCCACCGGTGCGCTGGGTGACGACCGCTAAAATCGTGCCGAAGCGATAATCCAGTGCGCCGTTGTACGCTGCGATTGTCTCCAGCGTGTCCGCCTCGAAGAGACCCGCGCCGTCCTCAACGAACTGGGTGTAGGAACTGGCGTGTTCCTCGCCCCATCGCTCCGCCGCAGCGGCGCTCTCAGGCTGATATGTCTGGTTGGCCGCAGAGCGGCTGCGGCCGATGGCCACGGCTGCTACCACCAGCACCACCGCCACCAGCACAGCAAACCAGCGCTTTTTCAACAATTTCATGGGTACCTCCTAATGATATGCGCCTCAGCCGCGCAGCTCCAGGAGCTTTTGACGCAGTTCCCCCTCCAGGCGCTGGAGCTCCTGCGAGGCAGCCTGGCGCTTCTCGCGCCCCTCGCGCTGGATTTGCAGCACCTCATCCAGGGTGGAAATCAATGCCTGGTTGGTGTGCTGCAGCGTCTCTAGATCCACCACCGAACGCTCGGATTCCTTGGCCGTCTCCACGGTGGCCGTCTTGAGCATGTCCGCATTGGCCTTGAGCAGGCGGTTGGTCATGTCGGTCACCTGACGCTGGGCCTCCATGGCCTGCTGGGTGTGGTGAATCCCAAGGTTAATCACCATCTGGCTTTTCCAGAGGGGAATGGTGTTCACCAGAGAGGTCTGGATCTTCTCCGTCATCAAGGTATCATTATTCTGGATCATGCGAATCTGCGGGCCCATTTGCAGCGAAATCACCCGGGTCAGCTCCAGATCGTGGAGCTTCTTTTCAAATCGATCGATGAGATTGGCATAGTCGTTGGCCGCCTGGGCATCCTCAGGGCGGCCGCTGGCGGTGGCCTGGCTGCGCAGCTGCGCCAGCTTACCCTGCCGCTCCTGCTCCACCTTCTGCCGGCCGGCCAGGAGGTACATGGTCAGTTCTTTGAAATAGGCCAGGTTCTTCTCATACATCTGATCCAGCACGGCGATGTCTTTCATCAACGTCAACTGATGGCTCTCCAGCGCTTGGGCGATACGGTCGACATTGGTCTCAGCCTTGCTGTATTGGAGCTTGAGGCTCTCCAGAGAATCCGTGGCCCGACGGAAGAGCCCAGCCAAGCCCTTCTTCTCCTGGGGCGGCTCGATGCGGCCCAGCTCCGCCACCAGATCGGCGAGCATCTCCCCCACCTGGCC
Source organism: uncultured Oscillospiraceae bacterium (assembly GCA_944386905.1). Lineage (GTDB taxonomy): Bacteria > Bacillota > Clostridia > Oscillospirales > Oscillospiraceae > Avoscillospira. The sequence goes on along the minus strand of CALXCW010000161.1, from coordinate 1,928 downwards.
CATATCCTTGGTGCGCACCGTCTCCAGGGCGCCCTGGGAAAAGTCGGCAATGTTCTTCTGGGCAGCGGCGCCATAGGTAAGCACCTGCTGGGAATTGGTCAGATCAATCTGCGCGGCAAACTCCTCTACCACCCTTTGTTCCTCGGGCGTGAGAATGGCCTGCTCCTGGGGCAGGTCGGCCTGAGGGGCAGGCTGGGGTGCCGGCGTCTGGGAGAGCTCCGGCGTGAGCGTCAGTTGGGGAATGGGATCCGTCATACTGTTTCCTCCTTCTTGGGCTTAAAATCCGACCGGCCTGTGAGGCCGTTTTGCTCCATCATCTGTTCCATCACCCGGATATCCGCTGTGATGTCCACCACCTCCCGGGCAAACAGCCCGTCCAGCTGCTTCTGAAACGCCACGATCACCTTGTCCAGCATCGCCTCAATTTGAGCCATACCGGCGGTGATGTTCTCGCCCTTGAGGCCCACATTCTGCATTTGCACATACTGCTCCAGGAGCTTGATGGTGGTAGGCAGATAGTAGTTCATAAACTGTCGCACCGAGGGCAGCTTCTCCGGCTTGTTGGCCACCTGCTGGTAGATGGCGGCCGTCAGCGCCTCGATTTGCTTGAGCTTGGCCGAGAGACGGAAGTCCGGGATCTCATCGTTCAAGCTCTGCAGCCGAGCCACCGACTGCCGTCCCTGGGCGATGACAGCCTCCAGCTCCGGGTTGGCGGCAGGCTGCTTGTCCTGCACCGGAGGCTCCTCCTTGGGTTGCGGCGGCGTCTCGGGCTCCGGCTCCGCTTGTTCTTTCTTGCCGCCTGCAATGATCCCCACCAACATGTATACAGCCCAGGCAAGGAAGGCGCATTTAAGATAATCGCCCAGGCCATCCAGGGAGAAGAGCAGACTGTAGAGCAGCACGGTGATCCCAAGCGCGTAGATGGGCGCGACGGAACGGCTGCGGCGTTTTTCTTTCATAGGCTCCCCATTTCTGCCCGCATGCAGCGCGGGCTGACGGAATAGATTGCTCTAAGTGTAGCACGAGGGACAAGAAAAAGCAAGAAGCCCGGGCAGGTTCACAAGGATTGACAGAAAACTTAATCCTGCTATAATCTTAGGTGAAGCATGATCCCAATGGAGGCTGCACACCGGCTGTGGGCAGCCTCCTATCTCAAACGGCTGCGCAGGCCTGCGCGGCAGCGGAGGAGCCTTTCCCCGCACGGCCGTATACTCATTAGTATGCCGCCGCCCGCCCGTTTGGGACAGATTTTTACATTTTATTACCGGGAGGTCTCTCTTATGGTCAAGGTTGCCCCCTCCATCCTGGCAGCGAACTATCTCCGCATGGAAAGCGAGCTCCAATCCATTGCCGAAGCCGGCGCCGATTACATCCACATCGACATCATGGACGGGCTCTTCGTGCCCAACCTCACCTTCGGCCCCGACCTGGTGGCGGCGATCCGCAAAGCCACCGATCTGACTCTGGATGTGCACCTGATGATTGACCGTCCGCTGCGCTACGTCTCCCGGTTTTGCGAGGCAGGTGCCGATATCCTCACCGTCCATGTAGAGGCAGACACCCATGACAACACGCTGGAAGCCCTTCGCCGGATCCGCGCTGCCGGTGTGCGGCCCGCCATTTGCCTCAAGCCCGCCACACCGGCAGAGGCTGCGCTGCCCTATCTGGACATGGTGAGCCTGATCCTGGTGATGACTGTGGAGCCCGGTTTCGGCGGGCAGTCCTTTATGGAAAATATGATGCCCAAGATTTCGAAAATTCGCCGCTACATCCAAGAAAAAGGCCTCTCGTGCGAAGTAGAGGTAGACGGCGGAATCCAGGAGGCCACCGGCCGCAAAACCGTGGAAGCCGGAGCAGACGTATTGGTGGCAGGCAGCGCCTTCTTCAAGGCCTCCGACCGCAGGGCCTTTACCGACGCGCTCCATCGC
>CALXCW010000160.1 GCA_944386905.1 uncultured Oscillospiraceae bacterium | reverse complement strand
ACATTTTATCTGTAAACTTACCGGCCAGGGCACCGCATCGGCGGTGACAATACAGGGGCCCATGGGAGTGAACTTGTCCAGGCTTTTACCCCGATGCCACTGGGTGTGAAGAGTCTGGAGATTACGGGCACTGACGTCGTTGAGGATGGTATAGCCGAAAATGGCGTCGCGGATCTTCTCCGGCGGACAGTCCTTGATGGTCTTGCCCAGAATGACAGCCAGCTCCGCTTCGTAGTCCAGGCTGTCCACCAGGCCGGGATAGGACGGGATCGCCTCACCGGGATGCGCAGCCTCGGTGACCCGCTTGGAGAAGTAGATGGGAGCGGGCCGCTGGCCGGCAAAGGCATCGGAGAACCGGGCCGATTCGGCGGCGTGATCGGAATAGTTAATGCCCAGGCACAGCACATCCTGCTTGGGCCGCGGTATGGGCGCCAGGAGGCGATAGGAACCTGCCGGCAAAGGCTTGGCCCCCTCGGGTGACAGATTGCGCAGATCCTCCAGGGTCAAATGGTCAATCAAGTCGTTCATGGTCGCGTAGGGCACGCCCAGCGCCCGCAGGTCATAGATCGCGCCGTCCTGCGTCCAGGCTGCGGCAAGAAATTCCACGCCGTCTTTCTCCAGGGTGTAGAGATACATCCGATCACCTCCGCATTTCATTGCGCACTATTTTAACACATTCCAGTGGTGATGTAAATACCGGCAAATCAGCGCCCCCGCTCATTTGCGGGGGCGTAGAATCGCATTATTGTCCGGCGATGGCGCCGTAACAGTCGGGACGGCGGTCGCGGAAGAGGCCCCAGTTCAAGCGCTCTGTGTCCAACGCGTCCAGGTCATAGGCAGCCGTGAGCACCGTCTCCCCTTCCCGGCCCGCCTGGGCCACCAGCGCGCCGGTGGCGTCGGTCAGAAAGCTGGAACCGTAAAAGCGCAGGCTGGAGGACTGATTGCCATTTTCCGCGCAGGGTGTCACAGTCTCCAGGCCAAACCGGTTGGCAGCAACCACCGGCACCACATTGGCAGCAGCGTGGCCCTGCATGGTTCTTCGCCAGTGCTCCATGCTGTCACAGTCAAGGATCGGCTCACTGCCGATGGCCGTGGGATAGAGAATCACTTCCGCACCGCCCAGGGCCAGGCACCGGGCCGTCTCAGGGAACCACTGATCCCAGCAGATCCCCACCCCCACTTTGCCATAAGTGGTGTTCCAGACGCGAAACCCGGTGTTGCCGGGGGTAAAGTAGAACTTCTCCTGGTAGTAGTGATCGTCGGGGATGTGAGTCTTGCGGTAGACGCCGAGGAGCTTTCCACAGTCAAGCACTGCCACGGAGTTATAGAGCACATTCCCCTCCCGCTCGTAAAAACTGATGGGCAGCACCACCGAGAGATCCTCAGAAATGGGCAGAAAATGACGCACCGCATCGTTTTCCGCCGCAGGTTTTGCATAGGCATAGTATTCATACCGCCGTTCTTGGCAGAAATAGGGCCGCTCAAAGAGCTCTGGGAGAAGGATCACCTGGGCCTCTTCTCCCGCTGCCCGGCGCACCAAACGCTCCGCCGTCGCAAGATTTTCCCGCACTGAGGGAGTGCAGGACATTTGAATGGCTGCAACTGTGAGATTTCGCATACTTACCTCCTGGGAACCTGCTGGGTAATACAGTGGATATTGCCGCCGCCCAGGAGAATATCCCGAGCAGAGATGGGGACAATCCTGCGCGTTGGAAAGCACTCGCGCAGAATATCCAGCGCCACTTGGTCATGCGGGTCGCCGAACTGCGGTGCCAGCACCACGGCGTTGCCAATATAGAAGTTTACATAACTCGCAGCCAGCCGTTCTCCCACGTCCCGCACATCCTCTCCCTCTTCAAAGACGTACCCAGTCAGGTCGTCCTGAGTCACGGTGATGGGGGTTTGGGGAATGGGCATGCGGTGGATCCGGAAGGAACGGCCCTTGGCATCGGTGGCACGGAGGAGCACCGCTTCACAGGCGCGGCTCAAAGGATACTGGGGGTCGGCCTCGTCATCTGTCCAGGCCAGGATGACCTCACCGGGGCCGGCAAAGCAGCACACGTTGTCCACGTGCTCGTTGGTTTCGTCGTTGTAGATCCCCCGAGGCAGCCAGATGACCTTCTCTGCACCCAGGGTATCCAGGAGCTTTTGCGTAATCTCCGCTTTGGTCATGGAAGGATTGCGCCCGGCACTCAGCAGGCAGCTCTCCGTGGTCAGAATGGTACCTTCTCCGTCCGTATGGATCGAGCCACCCTCCAGGACGAAGGGATGGGCGTCCAGCACGCCGTCGCCAAGATGGCGGCAGAAGGCCGCGGCCACGGCGTCGTCTTTCTCCCAGTGGGCATAGAGGCCGTCCACCGCTCCGCCCCAGGCGTTGAACTGCCAGTCCACCCCCAGGCGGTTTCCCCGGCCGTCAATCAAAAAGGTGGGGCCCACATCCCGGGCCCAGGCGTCGTCGCTTTCCAGCTCCACCACCTCCACCCCAGCGGGGGCTTGCGCTTTCGCCTCTGCCACATGCGCCCGGTCAGCCAGAAGCCAAACTCTCTCCTGGGGCAAAAGCGCCGACATGATCGCGCAGAAGACCCGTTTGGCTGCCCTGCCGCCATGGGGCCAGGAGCCGGGACGCACCGGCCAGATCATCAGCGTCCCCTCGTGGGGGGCATACTCGGCGGGCATATAGTATGGGGATTTCATCAGGAGAGACGCTCCTTAAAATCAGTATAGCCAAAGGCTTTGATGAGGCGGCACACGCCGCTCCCGTCCATCTCATAGATGCTGGGCAGAGGGATGCCGTTGAAGGTATTGTTTTTCACCATGGAGTAGATGGCCATGTCCTCAAAGACCAGCTTATCGCCGATCTTCACTTCATTGTCGAAGGAATAGTCGCCGATGATATCCCCGGCCAGGCAGGTGTAGCTTCCCAGGCGATAGGTGTGTGCCTTCTCGCCGGGTTGTCCGCTTCCTCGGAGGGGTGGCCGATAGGGCATTTCCAGCACATCCGGCATGTGGCAGGCTGCGCTGGCATCGAGAATCAGCGTCGTCACGCCGCCGTTTTCCACCATGTCCAGCACTTGCGTCACCAGATACCCGGCATACAGCGCCACCGCCTCGCCAGGCTCCAGATAGACCTCTACGCCGTAGCGCTCCTGTGCCCGGCGGATGCAGGCTTCGAGAAGCGGGATATCGTAATCCGGCCGGGTGATATGATGGCCGCCGCCGAAGTTGAGCCATTTCATCTGCGGCAGGATGTCGCCGAACTGTGCCTCCACAGCCTCCAGCGTGGCGGCCAGCGCGTCGGCATTTTGCTCACAGAGGGTGTGGAAGTGGAGCCCGTCCAAAAGTGCGGCGTCCACCGCCGTGATCTGCTCCCGGGTGGCTCCCAGGCGGGAGCCGGGGGCACAGGGGTCGTAGATGGCGTGCTCCTGGGTGGAGCAGCGGGGGTTGACCCGAAGGCCCACACTGCGCTTGCCGCACCGGGGCTTGAATTTTCGCAGCTGGGCGACGGAGTTAAAGACGATGTGGTCGCACAGCGAGACAATCTCGTCAAACTCCGCCTCACGATAGGCCGGAGAAAAAACATGGTTCTCCTTCCCCATCTCCTCCCGGCCCAGGCGGGCTTCAAAGAGCCCGCTGGCAGTGGTGCCGGAGAGATATTTGCCAATGAGGGGATACTGGGAGAAGGCCGAAAATGCTTTCTGTGCCAGGAGAATCTTGCAGCCGGTGCGTTCCATCACGCCGGCGAGAATGCGGCAATTCTCCTCCAACTTGGCCCGGTCGATGACATAGCCGGGGGTTGGAATGGTGAATAGATCCATCACTCCACCAAGGCCGGGTGCTCTTCCACCACCCAGGGAAGTCCCCACTGGTTGAGCGCTTCCATGTACGGATCGGGATCAAACTCCTCCACGGTGAAAACGCCGGGCTTCTTCCAAAGACCCTGGGCCACCATCATGGTACCGATCATGGCGGGCACGCCGGTGGTGTAGCTGATGGCCTGGCTGCCCAGCTCCTTGTAGCATTCCTGGTGGTCGCAGACGTTGTAGATATAGAGGGTCTTTTCCTT
>CALXCW010000159.1 GCA_944386905.1 uncultured Oscillospiraceae bacterium | reverse complement strand
CGGGACAATGTTAATGATGAGATCGACGCTGGCGCTGTCCTTGACGGCGCCCATACCAAACAGCTTGGCGACGTTGATGACACCAATACCCCTGAGCTCAATATAGTGGCGCAGGACATCCGGAGCACCGCCAATGAGCTCACTGGAAGAAATACGCTTGAGTTCCACGGCGTCGTCCGCCACCAGGCGGTGGCCGCGCTTGACCAGCTCGACGGCGGCTTCACTCTTGCCGATACCGCTGTCACCCAAAATGAGGATACCCTCACCGTAGATCTCTACCAAGACGCCGTGGCGTGTAATACGGGGCGCCAGGAAGGTCTTGAGGGAAGTAATGAGGCTGGAGACGATATAGGAGGTGGAATCCTGGCTGCGCAGGAGGGTGATGTCATGTTTTTTGGCCATCTCCAGGCATTCCGGAAGAGGCTCTAAGTTGCGGGCAATAACCAACGCGGGAATTTTGTAAGAGAAAAGATGGTCAAAGATAATGGCGCGCTGCTCGCTGGAGAGCTTTTGGAGATAGCTGGTCTCCACGTTGCCCAATACCTGCAAGCGCATGGGCTCAAAGTGGTCAAAAAAACCGGCCAGCTGCAAGCCAGGGCGGCTGACATCGTCCACTGTGATATGGATTCTAGAAAAATCCTCCGCTTTGTGCAGCGGGATCAAATGAAATTCCTCCACAAGACTTGTGAGAGGAACGCTGTAGATAAACTCCAAAGATCTCACCTCCCCGACATTATACCCGTTTTTTGCCCTGTTCGCAATCATGCAAAAATTTTTCGTCCATTCGCAAACTTTTCCTTGCATTTTTTGTTGATATCTGCTATGATACTAAGGCGCTTTCGGGCGCTTTGCGAAAATCTGTATGTGGCAAGGAGGTGCAGCAAGTGGCAAAATGCGATATCTGCGGCAAGGGCGTGACCTTTGGTATCAAAGTCTCTCACTCTCACAGACGTTCTAACAGAGCTTGGAAGCCCAACGTCAAGCGCGTAAAGGCTATTGTTGACGGTACTCCTCGCCATGTCTACGTCTGTACTAGATGCCTTCGTTCCAACAAGGTTGAGCGCGCCATCTAATTTTACATGGGCCGCCGTAAAACGCTCCAGATGTGTATGTGCATCTGGGGCGTTTTTCTATCCTCCCTTCCGCAACATCTCCTGCAAAACCGGCGCGGCACTTTTGTCGTCATCATAGTAAATAAGCCTTTCAAAGGAGGAGTTTTACCATGAAACGACGGCTCAGTTGCCTGCTCGCATTCTGCCTTCTGCTCACAGCCTGCCACGCACCGGCGCCGCAGGGAGAAGCCGAGGATTTTCCCACGCAACAGACTGACTCTCAGGAGCTTCTCTCCCCAGACCAACCGGCAGCGCCGCAGCAAGAAGAATACTATCCCGCCTATGCCTCGCAGCCCCTGCCCGGGACACTAAAAATGGCCACGGCCCAGTGTACTGCCGGCGGCTACCTCTACACCGGCGGCACCGATGGAGCACAGACTGCACTCTACCGGCAAGACACCGATGGCAGCGCCGAGACGGTGCAGCTTCCCGAAGGCGCAGATTTTCTCTACGCCATGACGGTCACTTCCGATGGCTTTGCCCTGCTCTACGGTTCTACTCCAGCCGGTTACCTAGACGAATGGGGAAACTTCATCCGCATGACCGACACGCCGGACAACTGCTTTGGGCTGGCACTCTATTCACCCGACGGTTTGCTGCAAGAAACCAAGCAGCTGTCGGGAGACTACGATACCTCCACCGGCATCTTTAAGGACATGGCCTTTGTAGAGAAGGGCTTCGTACTGCTTCAGCAAAACGATTTGGTACTGGTGGGGCAGGACGGCATAGAAATATCGCGGCTGACGCGGGAGCCAAACTCCGATCTGATCTTTATTGCCCTTGCCGCCACGGAAGATGGGCTTTTCGCCCTGCAAGGGCCCATAATCCAAGATGCAAGCCTTCCCCCAGCTGCAACGCTCCTGCGACTCAATGAAGCCACTCTGGAAATTGAGGCTGAGGAAGCGCTTACAATGCAAGGCCAAGGCCTTGGGACAGCCACGGACGGCGGCTTGCTGTTGAGCGTCGGCGGTGATGCGGGTGGAATCTACCACCGAGCCGCCGACGGATCTACAACAGCGCTCCTATTCTATGAGGCCATCTACGGCGCGCTTCCTGGCAGAAAGCTCCTCGCATACGGCGACGGATTTCTGGCATTTGAGCCCTACGAGACTTCTCTGGAGCTGGTACAATGGGTCTCAGGCACCCAACCCGCGCCGGTGGAGCTGACTCTGGCGTACACCGGCTCGAGCGGTGTGGAGGCCGTGGTGAAGGCGTTCAATCGCAGCCAAACAGACTATCACATCAACGCAGTTCTCTATTTCGACGGAGACTATGACAGGTTACGCACGGAAATTCTCGCCTCCGATGCGCCGGATCTCTACTGCTTCGGCAGTCAAAGTCCCTCTGCGCCACGGGAGCGAGCCGGGCTCAGACCGGAGGTCATTTGCGCTGATCTAACGGCGCTGTTGGAGGCCGGCAGTTCTCTCTCCCGAGATACCTTTGTGCCCACTGTGCTTGAAGCCCTGGCAGTGGACGGCGCGTATTACACGCTGCCCCTCTCCTTTGCCATCTCCACCGTCACAGCGCCGGAGGCCCTAATTGACCACGCCGGGCTTTCCCTCGCAGAGTTGGAGGCCATCCGTGCCGAATACGGTGATCTCCCGGCTATGCCCCGGTGGATGCTTCCGGAAAATCTGCTGGAGCTTACCCAGGCGTTTTATCTTGGCAAATTTGTGGACTGGGAGAGCAGTTCCTGCGACTTTGAAACCCAGGAATTCTATGACTATCTCACCTGGTGCAAAACCTGGGCAGGCGACGGCTCCATCCCCACCCAAGACGAGCAGTCTCTCTTGAGCTACACGGTTCTCTCCGACCTCTCCGCAGTGCTCACCCAGGCTGATGGTGCGAATCCCCAGAGCTTTGTAGGATTTCCCGTGGAAACAGGCTACGGCCATCTTCTGCATATCGCAGCTGAAATCGGTATCTCCAATCAAACCGACTGCCCGGACGGGGCCGAAGCCTTTCTCACCTACTGCGTCAAACAATATGCCGCCATCGCAGGGCGGAATATCCCGGCGGTGGCGGCAGAAATGGAGGCACAGATCGAAAACTGCGCTAATGGTCAATATCGAGACTTTAGGGGTAATCCATTGGAGCTAAACATGGATCTCCTTGAAAAATTCCGAACTTTGCTGGAGCAAACTACCGTGTCGGCGCCGGCGGACACATCTCTCCCCGCCATTCTCAGCGAGGAAGCCGCTTTCTTTTTTGCCGGGGAGAAAACCGTCCAAGAGACGGCCGCCATTCTCAACGAGCGTGTGTCGCTGTATCTTTTAGAGCAGCTGTCCTAACCCATTGCGTCGGGGCGCGTGTTTAGGGGCAACCAATTCAGGGCGCGCAACAGCGCCGTGTCCCAGAAGTCCCACTCGTGGGCACCGGGGAGAACTTCAAATGTGTGGGATACCCCCAGCCGCTCCATGGCAGCAGCCAAGCGCTGGGAGCCGGGCAACAGCGTATCCCGGTCTCCGCATGCCAGATAGATCTCAGGGACATCCACGCCCTCCCCCACCAGACGCTCCAGAAGTTTTTCCGGGTTGGCGTCACCGGCGGCGGCCGCCTCCAAATCGCCGAAACAGCGCTGCGCATAGGGGCGATTGTTGAGGATGAAGGCCTTGCCGGTGGCGTGATCCCGGAGCTCTTCCAGCCGCAGAGCCGGAGAAAAGGCCATCACGCGGCTAAACGTGTCGTGAAAGCGAAGGCCGTTGTAGAGCGCGCCGTAGCCGCCCATGGACAGGCCGCCGAGAAAGGTGTCGGATCGCGTGGTGGAGAGCGGGAACATGCGCCGGGTGAGTTCCACCAGCTCCTGTCCCACATACTGCGACCAGAGAGCACAGCCGTCCACATCGTCGCGGTAGAAAGCGTTCTCCCCGCTGGGCATCACCACACACAGCTCCCGCTCCATAGCCCAGCGCGTGACGCGCGTGCCGGTAATCCAGTCCAGGGTGTTGCCGAAAATGCCGTGGAGCAGATA
>CALXCW010000158.1 GCA_944386905.1 uncultured Oscillospiraceae bacterium | reverse complement strand
CTCTGGGCGCAGTGGAAAAAATAGAGGCGTTACGTTTAAAGCAAACTGGCCAAAGCAGGAAAAGCCACCGGAAAATCTGCACAGGCAGACGTTCCGGTAGCTAATATTCAACACGGCATGGAATGCCTGAGACTGTCAAAAAACGATACCGACCCCCGCTGCGACAAAGCAACGGGGGTCGTGTAGGGATCAAAGAGCTCACTACATGTTAATCAGGATATTTTTGCAACATTTTCATAGTTGCAAAAACTTGGACTGCGGGGCAAAAGCCCTCCAAAAATAGCTTGACGCACTGTACACAAGCGCGAGGGATCTCTTGGCAAGTCCCAAGACCATATTGATTGTCATTGCCCTCGACACCGTAAAACTTTTTGGCCTTTACACAATCCCCTTTATGTGCCTGCAGGCAATCGACATCTGTCAAATTCCCCTGCTCCGCGCGCTGCTGTTGGCGGCGTTGACCCATGTGATCTCCAATGCCATTCCGAACGTGGCGGGAATGGGGCCTTATGAGGTTGCCTTTATGCTGATATTCTCGAATGATCTGACTGCGGTAGATACAACCTCCGCACTGATCTTTTATCGGCTATCAACCTATTTTGCTCCATTCCTCATAAGCACGGCTGTATGTTTCATAATGCATCTCAAAAGGCACCGCATTGGAAAGCAGGCCGCCAGTATCGACCATGCAAAAAGCCACGCAAGAGATCTCGAGATGACGGAAAATCACGCCAGACTTTCTCCATGTTCTTGGGCATATTGCAAGAATTCCGGCGTTTTTGACCAGTACTTTATGCCCCAGTTTTCAAAGTTCCACTCTTCCATATAGTCGTTGCACTCATAATCCACATAATATAAAACACCGTCTTGCTCGATAAAGTTCGTCGGGAAATAGTCAATGTTTGTGTTGGCACGGTAAAGCAGCCGGCACATCTCTTTTACCTGACGCAGACAGCACTCCGGCAGGTCATTTTTGAGAATTCGTTCATATACAGTTTCTCCTGCAATATACTCTTTCACAATACGCTCCGTCGCTGTATCCATGTCCAGCAGCTTAGGCATGGGGATCCCAATGGCCTGCAGGCGGTGATAATCATTCCATTCCGCCTCTATTTTGTTCCCAAACTGATAGTATGCACAGGGTTCATGGTGGATCTGCTTAACCACCACCAGTTTTTCTCCACTCTGGGCCAGATAGGAGTAGCCGCCCTTGCCTTTTCCCAAGAGTTTCAAGATCGTATAGGCTTTCCCGTTCACCAAAAGTGTATCCATCTCGTTCTCCTTAACGCCTCCCCATATATAGCCCCCCACAGAAACTGCAAACGCCGCCCACACGGGCGGCGTTTGCAACAACATGTTGATTTAACCCTCTTCGCTCAGCCGGCGTCCCATGAGCACACCCATCACGGAAGCCATCATCAGACCCCGCGTCCAACCGCTGGAATCACCCAGGCAGTGGAGTCCACGGACGTTGGTATTAAAATCAGCGTCCATCTTAACCCGATTGGAGTAGAACTTGAGCTCCGGAGAGTAGAGCAGCGTCTCATAGGAGGCAAAGCCCGGCACCACATGATCCATGGCTTGGATAAAGTTGATAATGTTGATCATAGCGCGGTAGGGCATGGCGGCGGTGATGTCGCCGGCTACAGCATCCACCAGCGTAGGCTTGAGGTTTGACTGGGCCAACTCCTTGGGCCAGGTACGCTTGCCGTCGAGAATATCTCCAAAACGCTGCACCAAAATCTGACCATTGGCCAGCATATTGGTGAGCTCACCCACCTTTTGGGCATAGGCAATGGGCTGGTTAAAGGGCACAGAGAAGTTGTGGGAGCAGAGAATCGCCAGGTTGGTATTGTTGGACTTCAGTTCTTTATAGGAGTGGCCGTTGACCACAGCCAAATCGTTGTCGTAGTTTTCCTGGCTCACAAAACCGCCGGGATTCTGGCAGAAAGTGCGCACCTTATTCTTGAAGGGCCGGGGATAGCCGATGAGCTTGGACTCGTAGAGCACCTCATTGACCTTCTCCATGATCTCGTTGCGCACCTCCACCCGCACGCCGATATCCACGGTGCCGGGCTGATGGGCAATGGAGTACGAGGCACACAGCTGCTCCAGCCAGTCGGCGCCGCGGCGGCCGGTGGCAATCACAGTATGCTTGGCGGTGATCTCCATGGAGTCCTTGCCGTTGGTAATCCGCACACCCTTACACACATCGCCTTCGAGGATGAGGTCGGTGCAGGCATAACCAAAGATCATCTCTACACCGGCGTTCTGGAGGTGCTTCTCGATGGAGAGATAGAGATCTTGCGCTTTCTCGGTGCCCAGGTGCCGAATGGGGCAATCCACCAGCTTGAGGCCAGCCTGGATCGCCCGCTTGCGGATCTCCTTGACCTCCTCTGTGTTGCCCAGGCCCTCTACGTGCTCATCGGCACCGAACTCCAGATAGATCTTATCGGTATAGTCAATGGTCTCTTGGGCCAGATCTTCGCCGATCAGGGTGGGAAGATCGCCGCCCACCTCGTAGCTCAAAGAGAGCTTGCCGTCGGAAAAGGCACCCGCGCCGGAGAAGCCGGTGGTGATGTGGCAGTAGGGCTTGCAGTTGACGCATTTCTTCGTCTTGGCCTTGGGACAGTGACGCTTCTCCACCGGCTGCCCCTTCTCCACCAGCACAATCTTCTGCCGGCTGCCCTTTTTGAGCATCTCAATCGCGGTGAAAATACCGGCTGGGCCTGCGCCTACAATAACAACATCTGTCTGCATCTTGATCCTCCATTGCACAGCAAAATACCCGCAGAGCCGTCAGCTCTCCGGGTAAATCAAAAACATGTTTACCTGAATAAGTATAGCAGAACCTGCCGTCATACGCAAGGAAAATCTTTAATCTACTGCAAATTTAGATAATTTGTCAGTTTTTACCCGGCAGCGACTGTGAGATCCTCCAAGAATTGTCACGGCTGCAGGGGCTGCAATGTCGGGAGTCCCCGCTCCCGCAGGAATTGTCCCGTCATATTTTCCACCGCCAGGAGCTTACTCAAGCGCACACACTTACACATGAAGATGTAATAGATATTGAGCCCACAGCCGCAGAGACTTTCAAAGTTCCCGCTGCCCTTGGAGAGAATGACGTCGGCCTGCTCCAGCGCCCGGCGCAGTTCCGGCCCGATTTCCCGCAGTTCTGTGCCGGAGATGGCCGCGCCGCTGTCGATAACTTTCACCAGGCGATCCATCCCCACATAGGCTGCATCCTGCCTGGTGGCGTCGTTGAGTACATTGCCGCCGCGAACACAATAGGTAATCTCCAGGGCGGGCCAGCGCCGCTGGAGTTCCTCCACCAGCACCGTATCAAAGGCGATTTCCCCGGCGTTATCTCCCAAAATAAGAAGCCGCTCCGCCTGAGAGAGTTCCCGACAGAAGTCATCATAGACATCCTTTGGCAGCGCCATGGAGGGCGTCTTTTCCAGCGCGTCGTGAAGGGCGCGGTGGGCAGTCTCCGGTGTGAGTACGCCGAAATCAAGAAAATTGCCGGTGCGGGCAAATTGGAGCGCCAGAGCCAGAGGGTTCTCTGACGCCCGCACAGTTTCGCGCACCTCCTCCAGCAGCCCCAGCACCATGTCGTTGGACTCTCGTTTCAGAGAGGCATAGGCATCCTCGCCAGGCCAGTAGCGCTGGTAACACGCCGTGAAAGCGCCGGTAAGCCAGGGGGCTGCTACGCCCGGCGGCGCATCCAGGATGATTTGCAGCACCTCCCGGAGATAAGTATAAGCCTTCTCCCCGTCCCCATGGCTGCGGGCCAGTTCACTCTGACGGCGCACCAGACATTCAATACAGTTTGCGTCAAATTGCATGAGATCCCTCCTGATATGGTAACCAGGTGAGCAGCGCGGAGAGGGAAAATTCAGCCCCCTCCATGGCAGCGCGCAAAAGGGCAAGGTTCTCCGCCGAGTGCTCCACCTCTTTGGAAAAGCACCGGGCCGCCTCCACCACGCCGCCGCACAGCGGCGTCAGTGCCGCCACTGTCAAGACGCCGCAGGCAATTGCCGCGGCTTGTCGCCACAAAAAACCGTCACAGCTGGCCTTGCGCCACCAGCGAAACAGCAAATACAC
>CALXCW010000157.1 GCA_944386905.1 uncultured Oscillospiraceae bacterium | reverse complement strand
GCTTGGTTTTTTTCCGGTTGCCTCTTCAAAAACGGCGGGATTTCCAGTATACTATAAGCTAGGTATCAATACCCCCCGTTTTTCGATTCCGCCCCGGCTTTGGCCGTGGGCTTGTACAAAGGAAGGATAGTATGGATCAAGTCAAACGCAACCAGCTGGCGCTCACCGCCACCAAGGCCCGGCTCTATGCCGTGGAAATGGTGCACGGCGCAGCCTCCGGCCATCCCGGCGGCTCTCTGAGCTGCCTCGACGCCCTCACTACTCTCTATTTCGACATCATGCGCGTCGATCCCCAGAACCCCCGCGACCCCGACCGTGACCGCTTTGTCATGTCCAAGGGCCACTGCTCCCCCGCCCTCTACCCTGTCCTCGCCCTCCGGGGCTTCTTCCCCGTGGAAGAGCTCAAGATGTTCCGCCGCGTAGACGGCCACATGTCCGGCCACGTGGAAATGCACCACGTCAAGGGCGTGGATATGTCCACCGGTTCTCTGGGACAGGGCATCTCCGCCGCCGTGGGCATGGCCCTGGCCGGTAAGGTGCAAAAGAAGGACTACCGCGTCTATGCCATCCTGGGCGACGGCGAAATCGCCGAGGGCCAGGTCTGGGAGGCCTTTATGTCCGCCGCCAAGTACAAGCTGGACAACCTCTGCGCCACCATCGACGTCAACGGCCTGCAGATCGACGGCCGCACCGCCGACGTCATGCCCTCCGAGCCTCTGGACAAGAAGCTGGAGGCCTTTAACTGGCACGTCATCACCGTGGACGGCCACGACTACGACGCCCTGGAGCGGGCCTATCAGGAGGCCGCCACCGTCAAGGGCAAGCCCACCGTCGTCCTCGCCAAGACCACCAAGGGCAAGGGCGTCAGCTTCATGGAGAACAACGCCGGCTGGCACGGCAAGGCCCCCAACGACGAGCAGATGGAAACTGCCCGGGCCGAACTGGAAGCCAAAATCCGGGAACTGGAGGGTTAAATCATGGGTGAAAAAATCGCAACCCGCGCCGCCTACGGCAAGGCGCTGGTAGAACTGGCTGAACAATACCCCGATCTCATGGTCTTTGACGCGGATCTCGCCGGCGCCACCATGACCAACGGCTTCGCCAAGGCCTACCCCGACCGCTTCTTCGATATGGGCATCGCCGAGTGCAACATGGTCGGCGTCGCCGCCGGTATGGCCACCTGCGGCCTCAAGCCCTTTGTGAACACCTTCGCCATGTTCGCCTCCGGCCGGGCCTGGGAGCAGGTGCGCAACTCCGTCTGCTATCCCCACCTCAACGTCAAGGTCATCGGCTCCCACGGCGGATTGTCCGTGGGCGAGGACGGCGCCACCCACCAGTGCATCGAGGACTTCGCCCTGATGCGCGCCATCCCCGGCATGCTGGTGCTGTGCCCCTGCGACGGCTATGAGATGCGCCTGGCCACCGAGGCCCTGCTCAACTACGACGGCCCCGCCTACATGCGCCTGGGCCGCCTGGCCGTGGACACCGTCACCGACGCCATCCCCGGCTACAGCTTTGAGCTGGGCAAGGGCGTGACCCTTCGTGACGGCGGCGATGTGACCATCATCGCCGTGGGCATGAACGTGCAGATGTCGTTGAAGGCCGCGGAGCTGCTGGAGAAAGACGGCATTTCCGCCCGGGTCATCGACATGCACACCATCAAGCCCCTGGACACTGAGCTGGTTCTCAAGGCGGCCAAGGAGACGGGCTGCATCGTCACCACCGAGGAAGCCAACGTCCTGGGCGGCCTGGGCGCGGCGGTGTGTGAGTACCTCTCCGGCGAGTACCCGGTGCCGGTGGTGCGCCACGGCGTCATGGACGAGTTCGGCCGCAGCGGCAAGGCCCCGCTGGTGCTGGAGGCCTACGGCATCACGGCGGAGAAGATCGCCGAGGACGCCAAGAAGGCCATTGCCATGAAGAAGTAAGAAAAAAGAGGATCGCCCTCGGCGCTTTTAGCGCCGGGGGCGATTTGTTGTGCCCAAAAAGGAGAGCTGGCTTTCGTAGGGGCGGATGCCCACATCCGCCCGTCGGCCGATCGGCCGCTTCCGCGGCCACGGGTCGATGTGGGCATCGACCCCTACGCACCGGGTCGGAGGTTGTTCGTAGGGGCGGCCTACATGGCCGCCTGTTTTTGCCGCGCAGCGGCAAAAACAGGCGGGGGCGTTCGCCCTCAGTTCTTCAGACTCTGCATGGGGGCCGGGATCCGGCCGCCGCGGGCGATGAAGGTCGCGGCGCTCTCGCCGTGCACCGGCATCACCGGCGCCTCGCCGAGAAGCCCGCCGAAGGACACCATGTCCCCCACCTGTTTGCCCAGGGCCGGGATCAGCCGCACCGCCGTGGTCTTGGCGTTCACCATGCCGATGGCCGCCTCGTCGGCGATGATGGCCGAAATCGTCTCCGCCGGCGTGTCCCCCGGCACCGCGATCATGTCCAGGCCCACCGAGCACACGCAGGTCATGGCCTCCAGCTTGTCGATGGTCAGCACCCCGGAGGACGCCGCCGCGATCATTCCCTCGTCCTCGCTGACGGGGATAAACGCGCCGGAGAGGCCGCCCACGCTGCTCGACGCCATCACGCCGCCCTTCTTCACCGCGTCGTTGAGAAGGGCCAGGGCCGCCGTGGTGCCGTGGGCGCCGCAGGTTTCAAGGCCCATCTCCTCCAAGATCCGGGCCACGCTGTCGCCGATGGCCGGGGTGGGGGCCAGGGACAGATCCACCACGCCGAAGGGGACGTTGAGCCGCTTGGACGCCTCCTGGGCCACCAGCTGGCCCATGCGGGTGATGTGGAAGGCCGTCTTTTTCACCGTCTCCGCCACCACGTCCAGGGGACGGCCCTTCACCGCCTGGAGGGCATGGTGCACCACGCCGGGGCCCGACACGCCCACGTTGATGACGGTTTCCGGCTCGCCCACGCCGTGGAAGGCGCCGGCCATGAAGGGGTTGTCCTCCACGGCGTTGCAAAAGACCACCAGTTTCGCGCAGCCCATGCCCCCCTGGTCGGCGGTGAGGGCGGCGGTGCGGCGGATCACCCGGCCCATCAGGGCCACGGCGTCCATGTTGATGCCCGCCTTAGTAGAGCCCACGTTGACGCTGGAGCAGACGATGTTCGTCCGGGCCAGGGCCTCGGGGATGGACTGGATGAGGCGCTTGTCGCCCACGGTCATGCCCTTTTGCACCAGGGCCGAAAAGCCGCCGATGAAGTCCACGCCGCACGCCTTGGCCGCTCTGTCCATGGCCAGGGCGAAGGGCACGTAGTCCTCGGTGTCGCTGGCTCCGGCCACCAGGGCCATGGGCGTCACCGAAATGCGCTTGTTGACGATGGGAATGCCCAGCTCCTTCTCGATGCGCTCCCCCGTGGGCACCAGGTTTTGGGCGCACCGGCAGATCTTGTCGTAGATCTTCCCGGCGGCCGCGGCGGGATTGGGGTCGGCGCAGTCTAAAAGGGTGATGCCCATGGTGATGGTGCGGATATCCAGGTGCTGCTGGGAGATCATGTTCACGGTCTCCATGATGTCGGAGTGGCTCAGTAGCATTGATGTACCTCCTTAGAAAACACCGGCTCGGGAGGCGTCCCGCGCCGGTGTGGTGAAGTTAGATTCGGTGCATGGCGTGGAAGATGTCCTCCCGCTGGATGCGGATGGAGAGGTTCATCTCCACTTCCTTCTCGTGGAGAACGGCGGCGATCTCGTCCAGGGTTTTGCTGGCGCTGCCGGTGTCCACCAGCATGATCATGGTGAAAAAGTCCCGCATGACCGTCTGGCTGATGTCCACAATGTTGATCTGCATGGATGCAAGCAGCGTGCAAAGCTCGCCGATGATGCCCACCCGATCCAGGCCGACCACGGTGACGATGGCTTTCATGGAGGTTCCTCCTTGTAATTTGAAATATGGGGGCCAACGGCGCCCCTGGGGAAAGGGGAGGCTTTCCGGGCGGGCACGCGGCCCGCCCCTACGGTGAAAACTGCAAGCGTGGGCGTAGGGGCGGATGCCCACATCCGCCCAGCGGCCGGGAGGCCGCTTGCGCGGCGCGGGTCGATGAGGGCATCGACCCCTACGAATTGCATCCGTCACCGCAAGCGCAGATCCCCTCCGGCGCTTTTTTAATATGCCAGCTTTTCGGTGAGCCAGGCTTTGAGCTGGGAGATGGGCACGCGCACC
>CALXCW010000156.1 GCA_944386905.1 uncultured Oscillospiraceae bacterium | reverse complement strand
CGCCAGGCAGCGAAACTCTCCTTCGGCGGTCTCCCCTTTCCTCCCCGGCGGCTGCCTGACCATGCCGGGGGCTACTGATGAAGCCCGCGCCTCTATCTGAGCGATTCAGTTTTTGTAATCCTATCACCGGTTGGCACATCTGTCAACTGGTTTTCGAATTTTTGTGAATATTGTCGAATTTGTTCGAATATTCCCCGGTTTCCTTGGGAAAATCCCAAGCGTCAGCGGCGGCCTGCGCGGCGAAGTGCCGCCACACCCAGCAAAATCACCGTGGGGAACACCGCCGCGGCCAGGAGTCCGGCTTTGAGGTTATCTCCGGCCGCGCCCGAGACAAATCCCACCGTGGTGGGGCCCAGGGAGCAGCCCAGATCTCCGGCCAGGGCCAGCAGGGCAAAGAGAGCCGTACCGCCCCGGGGCAGGCGCTGGGCGGCAATGGAGAACGTGCCCGGCCACATCACACCCACGGCAAAGCCCGTGAGGCCACAGCCCAGGAGATTGAAGGCCGGATGGGGCAACAGGGCCGCCATGAGATAGCTGCAGATGCACAGTGCAGCGCACAGCACGAGATACCGCTCCAGAGAAACCTTGCCGGTGAGCTTGGCGTGGAGCACCCGGGCCGCGCCCATGAGCACAGCAAAAAAGCACGGCCCGGCCAGATCGCCCGCGGTCTTGGAGACGTGGAGGGCGTCCTCGGCAAAGGCCGAGGCCCACTGGCTCATGGAGAGCTCCGACGCACCGGCACAGACCATCAAAAGAGCCAGCACCCAAAAAAGGCCGTTGCTCAGAAGTGTACGCAGCGGCAGCTGCTCACTGCTCTCCACCATGCATCGGATGGGCACCCGGGCAAAGACCACAGCATTAACCGCCGGGAGGATGGCCCAGAGGCAGGCGGCCACAGGCCAGCTCTGCCGTCCAAACACGGCAAAAAAGGCCGTGGACAGACCGATGACGCCCACGCAGCCCCAGCAGTAGAAGGAGTGGAGCAGGCTCATGGCAGCGGATTTATTTTCCGACGGGCAGGCCTCCACGATGGGGCTCACCAGCACCTCAATCAGCCCGCCGCCCACAGCGTAGATCACCACCGAGAGAAGAAGCCCGCCATAGGGCGCAGCCAGAAGCCGGGGCAGGAGCCCCACTCCCACAAGCCCCAGGGCGCAGAGCACATGGGCCGCCACCACCGCCGGACGGTAGCCGATGCGATCCACGTACTTGGCGGCCAGGGCATCGGTCAGAAGCTGGGTGAGGAAGTTCACCGTCACCAGCAGCGTAATTTGAGAAAGGGAGAGGGCGAGCTCCGCCTGGAGCGTCACAAACAGGAGCGGAAGAAAGTTATTGACCACGGCCTGGGTGATGTAGCCCACATAGCAGGCAAGAATGGTGCCGCGGAATGAGGGGGTGGCTTGCTTCATAGGATCTCTCTTTTCTTGCAAAATTGGCAGCGCACCAGACTTATTTCACGGACATGTCGGCGCTTTCTTCTTGATATTCCGACATATCAACAATTCGAAGTTCTGGTTCCTCCGCAGAGATATATAGCTCCTCTGCATCCTGCTGCGCTTTTTGTAATATGGCAATTGCATCCGTAATTGCGTGAAATAATACATAATAGAGCTTTTAGTAATCTGCCATGTTCCGTTCCTCCCACCCCGTATGCCCTATATTCGATCATATTCTATGCCCATTATAACGAACATAATGGACATATGCAAGAAGGTTAAGGAGGATCCACGCATGATTTTATACACACCACTTTGGGAAACCATGCGCCGCAAAGGCATCAGCACCTATACGCTGCGGGAAAAATATAAATTCAGCGGAAGCACGGTGCAGCGGCTGAAAAAGAACATGTCCGTTTCCACCAACACCTTGTCGGATTTGTGCGCCATTTTGGAGTGTGAACTCTCGGACGTGGCAAAATACGAAAAAGAGTAATTTCAAAGGATGCGTGGTTGAACCATGTCGCGGGGTGCTCGTAGGGGCGGCCTTTATGGCCGCCCGTTGGGCAGTTGCGATGACTCTCAATCTTTCGCTGGTGAAGGTGCGGTGAATCATCGACCTCTACGGCAGAATCCAGTCCTCTCCCACGGTGAGGGGTTCGGAAAGATCCACGGCGGTAAACTGCGCGCCATAGACCTGCAGCTGCACCTGCTCCACGCTCTGGAGGGCGCAGAGGGTGGTGACCACCGCCCGCACCGCCTGAGTGGCCTGGGCCGGGTCGCTGTCACACAGGGCGAAGGCGCTGTTAAAGACCACCGTGCAAAGGCCGCTGCGCACCTCGACGCTGGCCACCAGCGTCCCCTCGGGGAAGGGATTGTCATAACCGCCGGAGGATTCAAAGGACAAAAGCGCGCTGAGCACATCGGCCATAGCAGTGCGGCCCGCAGTGCGCCGCAGACACACCGCCACCGGCGCCAGCTTTTCTCCACAGGGCACATAGAGCGTAGCCTCCATCACCCACCTCTCCTCGCGCTCCAGGCCCAAGGCCCACGGCTCGCGCGTAAGCGGCGCGGTGAGATCCAGCCCGCAGTAGTCCGCCATGGTCTCCCCTTCGCAGGTCAGCC
Source organism: uncultured Oscillospiraceae bacterium (assembly GCA_944386905.1). Classification (GTDB taxonomy): domain Bacteria; phylum Bacillota; class Clostridia; order Oscillospirales; family Oscillospiraceae; genus Avoscillospira. Next base: position 1,608 of record CALXCW010000156.1, on the reverse strand, counting down.
GCACCTGCTCCACCTCTTCCAGCTCCGTCAGCGCGTCCACCAGGGAGAATACGGCCATTCTGGCCTCGCCATGGGTCTTGGGCCGGTTTTCATAGAAGGCCCGGGAGAGATCCACGGTGCACAGTCCGTCAGACAGTCCGAGGGAGATGAGTTCCGTCCCCTCGGGCAGCGCCGGCAGCGTGCCGTTGATCGTGGGGCCCTGCAGCAGTTGCTCCACCACATACTCCAGCTGCTCCATGGTGCTGGAAAAAGTGCGGCTGCGGGTTTCCTCCACCAGGAAGCGGGCGCTGGGATCGGAAAAATAGAGCTTCACCGTGACTTGGTCGCTGGTGGCGGCGTCGTCATAGAGCAGGAAGTCATCCCGGGTCAGCGGGATGTCGGCAATCCCGGCTATGGCCACAGCCTCCACCTCCTGCAGCTGCGTCGCAGTGCACACCAGGCAGGCCAGTGCCAGCGTCCGCGACAGCCCCGTAAGCGACTCCAGCCCCGCAATTTCCAGCGTCAGGACGCCGTGCTCCACCCGGGCGTCTTGCAGCGTCATGTCCTGGGGGAAGGGAGAAGCCAGCTCCGGCGACTGCGGCCCCTGGAGATAGCGCTTGAGAAGGCTCTGCAAGTCGGTGCGCTCGATCTGCTCAGTGGCCATGGCCCCCAGGGGCCCGGCGTAGACGCCCGTATTCTCGTCGCGGTAGAGATAATACAGCGATATAGGATCCTCATACTCCGGCTGCCCGTTTGCGGCGCCGCATCCGGCGGCCAGGAGCAGGCAGACCGCCAGGAAAAATGCCGTCCATCGCCGTCTCATGGCTCCACCTCCACATCAAACTGGGGGAACGTAACGGTAAACCGTGTGCCGCCCTCCTCCCGGCGTTCCACCTGGATCTCACCGAAGTTGCGCTCCACCAGATCGTGGACAATGGAGAGGCCCAGGCCGGAGCCGCCGGCCTGGCGGGAACGGGCCTTGTCCACCCGGTAAAACCGCTCAAAGACATGCTCCAGCGCGTCGTCGGGGATGCCCACGCCGGTATCCTCCACCACCAGCGCAACCTCCTCGCCGCTGTGGTTCAGCCGGACGTGAACGCTGCCGCCGTCGTTGTTGTATTTGATGGCATTTTCCACCAGGTTGAAGATGATCTGATACATGTCGTCCTCCATGGACAAGACCGTGCAGTCCTTCTCCATGGTGCACTTGAGGCGAATCAGCCGCTGATCTGCCAGGGGGATGAGCATTTTGAACACCTGCCCTACCACCCGCGACAGCTCCACCACCTCGTGTTCAGCGGCCTTGACGCTCTCGGCCTTGGTGAGAGCCAGGAGCTTCTGCGCCATACGGGTCAGGCGGTCGGCCTCGGAGCCGATGTCGGCAACAAATTCCCGCATGGTCTCGGCGTCCATGTCATTTTGCAAAATGGAGTCGGACAGGAGCTTGATGGAGGCCAGCGGCGTCTTGAGCTCGTGGGAGGCATCGGAGACAAACTGGCGCTGGGCCTGTTCGGAGGCCTGGAGGCGATCGGTGAGCTTGTTGAATTCGCCTGCCAGGCGGCCGTACTCGTCCAAACCGTGCATCTGGATCTTGTGGCTGTACTCGCCCTCCCGGGCCAGGGCCATGGA
>CALXCW010000155.1 GCA_944386905.1 uncultured Oscillospiraceae bacterium | reverse complement strand
GGCCGGGGGCTCCATCGGAGCTTTCCGCCGCGTCCGCGCCTGCGGGAGGGGGTGCCTGTGGGGCTTGAAGTATGCCACTTCACCGGAAACGGCGTCAAGGATATCTCTCTCTGCGTCCACCACGGAGAAATCCTGGGACTCGGCGGCCTGGTGGGCGCGGGCCGGACGGAACTGGCCCAATTGATCTTCGGCATGGCCAAACTGGAGCAGGGGGAACTGCGTATTGAAGGTAAACCTGTCAAGGTACGCCATCCCAAAGACGCCGTCGCACTTCGAATTGGATTGGTACCAGAGGATCGCAAAGGGCAGGGGCTGCTGTTGGACTACAGCCTGGTGCAAAACATCTCGCTTCCATCCATCCGCGCCATGTCCAAGTCTATTTTCGTCTCCCAGAGCGCCGAGCATAAGGCCGCCGAGGCCCAGCGTCAAAAGCTCAACATTAAGACGCCCTCCATGGAGCAGCTGGGCAAAAACCTCAGCGGCGGCAACCAGCAGAAGGTGGTTCTGGCCAAGTGGCTGGTGGCTCAGTGCGATTATCTGATCTTTGATGAGCCAACCCGTGGAATCGACGTGGGCGCAAAAAAGGAAATCTACACCCTGCTCAATGAATTGGCAGGGCAGGGGAAGTGCATTCTGATGATTTCTTCGGAAATGGAGGAACTTATGGGCATTTCCGACCGCATCGTCATACTCCACGAAGGGGAGTTCGCCGGAGAGCTCCAACGCGAAGCGTTCAGCCAAGACCGGATACTTGCAATTGCATCGGGCGAGAAAGGTGTGTCGCTACTGTGAAAAATACCGTCAACCGAATGCTGAGATCCAGCATTCTTCCCATCGTCATTCTGCTCATCGGCGTGCTGGTGCTCTTTTCCCTGCTCAGTGACAATTTCATGTCGGCGGACAATATGAAAACTGTGCTGCGGCAGGTTTCCATGATCGGCATTGCCGGCTGTGGATTGATCACCGTGCTGCTCTCGGGAGGCATTGATCTGTCCATCGGCTCCATGGTCACGTTCATCAACGTGGTCTGTGCCTATATGATTGTGAATCTGGGTGTCAATCCGGTGGTGGCCTGCGTGCTCAGCCTGCTGCTGTCCATTCTCCTCGGCGCCATCAACGGCGTGTTGATTTCCTGCTTCGGACTCATGCCCTTTATCACCACGCTTTGCATGCAGTATATTCTCAAAGGAGCCAGTTTCATCCTCACCAAGAGTGCCCCCATCTACGGTCTGCCCGACGGTTTCAAGGTCATCGGGCAGGGATATCTCGTGGGAATTCCCATCCCTGTCATTATCATGGTGGTCTTGGCAATTTTCTCGGCAGTCTTGCTCCGCAAGACTTACATTGGCCGGTACTTCTACTACATCGGCGGCAACGAGGAAGCCACCAAGCTCTCCGGCGTCAACACCCGCTTGGTGCGGATTCTCTCATACACCCTCACCGGCTTCTTCACCGGTATCGCTTCCATCGTTTGGCTCTCCCGGGTCAATTCCGGCCAGCCCAGTACCGGAGCAGGTTTTGAATTTGACGTGATCTGCGGCCTGGTGCTGGGTGGCGTCAGCGCAGCCGGCGGTGAGGGCGGTATCCTGGGCGGTATGATCGGCGTCATCTCCATCGGTATGCTTAACAACGGCATGACGATGGTGGGCCTGAGCGAGTACCATCAGATGGTAGTCAAGGGCTTGGTACTGCTGCTGGCCATCTCCATGGATCGCTTTAAGCGAAGTGCCAAAGGAAAGAAAAAACTGTCAGGAAAAGCAGGCTGACATTTAGATAGGAAGGTGAGATCCATGGAAGCGAGAGGCTCTTTTTTCCTGGGAAATCGGCAATTTGAGACGAAGAACTTCGATCTGCCAAACCCGGGCGCGCACGAAGTCATCCTCGAAAACCAGTGCTGCGGCATCTGCGGCACCGACGTCCATATCTATTTCGGACAACCCGGGGCGTCGGATGTCAACCCGCCGGTGGTGCTTGGGCATGAATATTCCGGCCGTATCGTAGCCGTGGGAGACGATGTGACGGCGCTCCAAGTGGGTGACCACGTCACGGTGGATCCAAATTTATACTGCGGCACCTGCCACTACTGCCGCAACGGCGCCAAACAGCTGTGCAGCGCCATGGAGGCCATCGGCGTCAATCGCAACGGCGGCTTCGCCCAGTATAGCCTGGTGCCTGCGGGGCAATGCCTGCCGGTACTCCCCACGCTGGACTTTGAGGCCGCCGCCATGAGTGAACCCTTGGCCTGCTGCCTTCACGGCATTGATCGCGCGGAAATCCGCCCTGGAATGAACGTATGTATCATCGGCGGCGGCCCCATCGGCCTTTTGATGGTACAGCTGGCCCGGCTCTCCGGCGCGGCAAATATCGTACTGAGTGAACCGGTGGAGATGCGGCGCAAAATCGGCCTGTCCCTGGGCGCCGACTATGCCATCGACCCCACTACCGCCCCCATGGAGCAATTGATGCTGCGCACGCTGGGCCGCCCCGGCGCCGACGTGGTCATCGAATGCGTGGGCATCCCCAAGGCGGCCGCACAAGCCTTTGAGGCAGCGGACAAAGGTGCAACCATTGTGCTCTTCAGCGTCCAGGCACCCGGCGCAGCCTACGCCATGGATCTCTTTCAGGCATTTCGAAAGGAGCTCACCGTAAAGACCTCCTTCGTCAACCCTGATACCCACCAGCGGGCTGTGGCGCTGCTCAACAGCGGGAGAATCCAAACCGCCCCCCTCATCACCCATCGCTTCCCTCTGGATCAGGTGGAGCAGGCCATTGAAAAGCAGATGCAGCCGGACTCCATCAAAGTTGTCGTGCTGCCCTGGGCCTAGCTTCCCACGCCCAGGCGCGCCGCGCAGAAAGGAGAACCCAACCATGAAAGATACCATGCTCCAACAGGTCATGACAGCGCCCGGCCAGATCATTTTTCAACAGGTACCCCGCCCGGAACCCGGCCCAGGGGAGGTACTGGTAAAAATACGATACATCGGCATCTGCGGCAGTGACATCCATGTCTACCACGGCACCCATCCCTTCACCGCCTATCCCATCACCCAGGGCCATGAGGTCTCTGGTGAGGTGATTGCCCTGGGCAATGGGGTCTGCGGCCTCACCGAGGGCCAGAAGGTGACCATCGAGCCCCAGGTCTTTTGCGGCACATGCCATCCCTGTCGCCACGGAAAGTATAATCTCTGTGAATCTCTCAAGGTCATGGGATTTCAGACCACCGGTGTCGCCTCCACTTATTTTGCCGTGGCAGCAGAAAAGGTGACGCCCCTGCCATCGGCACTGTCCTATGAGGAGGGCGCCATGATCGAACCCCTGGCGGTGACCGTTCACGCTGCTCACCGGGCCGGGAACGTGACCGGTAAAACCATTGCAATCCTAGGCTGTGGGCCCATCGGAATCCTCCTGTGCCAGACGCTCAAAGCGCTGGGCGCCAAGGCTGTGCTGGTGACCGACGTATCAGACTATCGTCTCTCTCTTGCTAAGCGATGCGGCGCGGATGTGGCAGTAAACACAGCTCGGAACGACTTCAACGAGGCACTCGTTGCCGCCTTCGGGCCGGACAAGTGCGACCTCATCTATGACTGTGCCGGCAACGACACCACCATCAACCAGGCCATCCGCTGTGCCAGGAAGGGGAGTACCATCATCCTTGTGGCAGTATTCGGCAAGATGGCTCAGACGGATCTGGCCGTGCTCAATGACCATGAGCTGGATCTCAACACCACGATGATGTACCGCCATGAGGATTACGTGGAGGCTATCTCTCTGGTGGAGCAAGGAAAGGTCTCCCTGAAGCCGCTGATGACCAGGGTCTTTCCTTTCCGCCGGTATCTGGATGCTTACCAGTATATCGACCAAAACCGGGAGACTACCATGAAAGTGCTAATTGACGTCCAGGATCAGACATAAAGATCGGGGCGGAGGATTTTCCTCCGCCCCGGGTTTATACCATTTTCTCCTGCTTGACCTTGTGGTCGATGACGTGGCGGGAGGCCAGTTCCTTGCGGATGTCCTCCAGGGAAATTCCCATTTCGATCATCAAAACCATCACGTGGTAGGTGAGGTCTGCAATCTCGTAAATCGTCTCGCGTTTGTCGCCGCCCTTGCCGGCCACGATAACCTCCGTGGTCTCCTCGCCCACCTTTTTAAGGATCTTGTCCAGTCCCTTTTCAAAGAGATAGGTGGT
>CALXCW010000154.1 GCA_944386905.1 uncultured Oscillospiraceae bacterium | reverse complement strand
TACACGGCCACAGCGATGCAGATCAGCGCGAAACTCACCCAGTAAGCGAGATTGCCGTTGCCGGTGAGCGCGCGGATTACAAGGCCCAGCAGGGCAATAAGCACCACCAGGGCGATGACCGAGCCCAGCGCTGTGGCGGAGACATACTCCGAGAGACTGACGCTGTAGTAATTGAGCAGAATCACCGCGATGCCAAGTCCTGCGGCCAATCCTTGATTCTCCGTGAGCGACGAGAGGAACATACCCACGGCAATCAAGGCCGCGCCCAGCAGAAAGAAGGCCAGGATGGAGCAGTAGGCTGTGGGAAGATATACCGCACCGTACTGGGCAAAGATCAGTGGGTAGATGCAAATGAGGGCCAGAGGGATGAGATACACCACCAAAAGAGCCAGATACTTTCCGAGAATCACTTGCACGGTGGTGATGGGCAGGCAGAAGAGGAGCTGTTCCGTTTTTTGCCGCCGTTCCTCGGCGATGACGCGCATGGTGAGAATGGGGACGATGATCACAAAAATAAGACTGCTGAAATTGAGCACCAGCTCGAAATTGCTCACCGCAGACTGGATATTGTAGAACATCGCGCCGATGCCCACAAAGGCCAGCAAAAATGCGCCGAATACATAGGCGGTGAGGGAATGAAAGTAACTGCGTAGTTCGTGGGTCAATACTGCGATCATGCTTCTTTCGCCTCCTGTTCCTGGGATTGCTGGGCCTGCTGCAGCTGGGCATCCTGCTGCTCGGTGAGCTCCAGGAAGATATCCTCCAAGCTGGCCTTTTTCAGCGTCATTTCCAAGAGGGGATGCTGTTGCTGGGCAAAGGCGAAGAAGATGGCTCGAGAGAGAGGATGGATGTCCGTCAGATCTGTGGTGAGGTGTGCCCGGCAGAGACCGCCGCCGCAGTCGTCCGCATCCAGCTGGGTGATGTGCTCCAGCGGGGTGAGAATCTCCCGGGTTTGTTCCACGGTCGCCTCGGCCACAAGGGTGATTTCGCCGGGGGACAGAAGCTGCCGCTCCAAATTTTCCGGCGTGTCGAAGGCGATGAGCTTCCCATGGTGGAGAATAAGAATTTTCTCGCAGATGGCCTGCACCTCCGAGAGAATGTGGGAGCTGAGGAGCACCGTGTGCTGCTGCCCCAGGGATTGGATGAGGTCGCGGATCTCCACAATCTGGATGGGATCGAGGCCCACGGTGGGCTCGTCGAGGATGATGACCCGCGGGTTTCCCAGCAGCGCCTGGGCGATGCCCAGCCTCTGGCGGTAACCTTTGGAGAGAGTGGCAATGCGTTGATGCCGCACGGTGCCGAGGCCGGTTTGCTCCACGACCTGAGCGATCTGCGCAGTCAGGCTGCTGCCGCGGAGTCCCTTGGCCTGGCCGACGAAGCGCAGATATTCCAGGGGCGTTTCGTTGAGATAGAGCGGCGGCTGTTCCGGTAGATAGCCAATGCGGCGCTTGGCCTCCCGGGGACTGTCGAAGATGTCATAGCCGTCGATGGTCACATGGCCGCTGGTTGCCGAGAGGCAGCCGGTCATAATATTCATGGTGGTGGACTTACCCGCGCCGTTGGGGCCCAGGAAGCCATAGACGTGACCCTCCTCGATTTCAAAGGAGAGATCGTCCACCGCGACAAAGCTGCCGTAGCATTTTCTCAGATGCTCTACTTTTATCATAGTAGACCTCCTTGCAGTTTGATCCAAAGTGAGTATAGCGCATAAAGCTGAAAGGAAGCTGAAAGGTTTGCGCGGAAAAGGGTATTTACCTGACTAGGCGGTTGGGGTATAATAAAATAAAAATCAGGTTCATACTGGGGCAGCCCGGAGGGGCGGAGGAGGTTGCAGCCATGCGGATTTATCCCATCTATCACAGCGGCTTTTTCGTGGAGTTGGAGGAACGCTACCTGCTCTTTGATTACTATCGTCGAGAGATTCCACGGCTTGATCCCGAAAAGCCTCTCTATGTGTTCATCACCCATGGTCATCGCGACCACTGCCACCCGGAAATTCAGTCATTGACGGCTTACTATCAGCACAGGACATTTGTGGGAAACGGTGTCAAGGATCCGGCTTTTACGCGCATCGACCCGGGCCAGCGGCTGGAACTGGACGGCGTGGAAATCACGGCGCTGGATTCCACCGACCGCGGCGTGGCGCTGTTGGTGCGTGCCGAGGGGAGGACAATTTTCCACGCCGGCGACCTTCATCTCTGGTATTGGGACGACGACACCCCGGAGGAACGTAAGGATATGTACCGGCGCTACTGTGCGGCGCTGGCGCCGCTGAAAGGCGTAGTGGTGGATGTGGCGTTTTTGGTGCTGGACAGCCGCCAGAGTGACCCTGACGCCCTCATGGGAATCGAGCTCTTCGACCGGATGGTGGAGCCGCGGCATATTATCCCCATGCACTACGGGGATGGAGCGGCGCGGATGGAGGCGCGAATCCCAAAGCTCACCTGTCGCGACAAAGTTATCAATCCCAGGAGGATCACGGTCTATGAACTTTAAAATGATTCACGAAAACTATAACGTCAGCGATTTGGAAGCATCGCTGGCTTTCTATGAAAAAGCCCTGGGACTCCGGGAGGCGCGCCGGAAGGAGACGGCGGATTTCACCATTGTCTACGTCAAAAACGATGAGAGCGACTTTGAACTGGAGCTCACTTGGCTCAAGGAGCATCCTCAGAGGTATGACCTGGGCGAGTGCGAGTTTCATTTGGCCTTTGCCGTGGACGACTTTGCGGCGGCGCACCAATTGCACCAGGAGATGGGCTGTATCTGCTTTGAAAATGCGGCCATGGGGATCTATTTTATCGAGGATCCCGACGGCTACTGGCTGGAGATTGTACCGGCTCGCCGTTAGACGGGATCACCGAAAAACATTGCGAAGGGTAAACGAAATGGAGCGGTGGTAGAACCAACCGGGTGTTCAAAAAAGAATTTGCAGCGGAATGAAAGTTGCAAAAACTTAGGTGGCGCGTTGAAAACCCCCGAGCGTCTGAAAAGTCTCGCAGAGTTTCGCCGCCGGAGCCGCAAAATAAAATAAAAAAACGCGATTTCCGACGGATATGTGCATCGGAAATCGCACGTTACGCCCCAAAAGGTTCGACAGTTTCTCATGGAAACCGAGAGGCTTTTGGGGTGCAACTCTTTCTGACAAGAAAAGCATGGCTTTTCGACAGTCTCAGCAAGTGTCGGCAGGCACTTGCTCTTTTAATTTGCTCGCCGACGTAAAGGAAGAAAACGCCGAATGCGGAAGAAATTATAGAGAAAGTGGTTTGGTTCAAGCGAAATACGCCGGGAAAACCCTGGTTATTCTCATATGCAAAGACTCATTGGACGCGCTTCCACCCTTTCACCAGCATTCGCACGGTGATGGCAACGATGATGGCATAAATCACCGCACTGGATGCGGCAGTAAGGGGCAGCATCCCTTTGCCCCGGTTCCCGTTTACCATGATGAGGGTGTTCTGGAGGCTCAGGACGGCCACTAGGGCATCAATGAAATTGACTGTCCGCAGCTCAGCGATCAGAGGATTGCAGACGGAAAATTGCCGCTGTCTGCGGATGTGGATGGAGGCCATGGTGATTTTCCAAGTGGTGTAGGCCGCCATGGCGATGGCCGGGATCAATCCCATGCGGACAGGGCGGGACAGCACCGCCATCATGGCCACAGGCACCAACAGTGCCAGATCCAGCGCCAGCAGCAAAAAGCCGCTGAATAAAAACGTCCAGCGCCGACAGAGAGCTTGCTTGGCTTCCGGTCGCTTTCGATTGCGCTGCTCCGTCAAGAGGATGCTGCCGCGTATGATCATCAGCAGAAGGTAAAAACCACCGATGCTCCCATGCCACACCGATCCATACCGGAGGCCCAGATACCCGTGGTACACGGCAAATGCCGTCGTAATTCCGAAGGATACGATGGCGCCTGTCATGGTCTGATATGTATAATTTCCCCGCCATGTTTGCAGGAAGGCTCTGATCTTTTTGTTATTCTGCATGACAGCCATCCTCCGGACGCACGCAGGCAACTATGATGTCGGCCATCATCTCCACCTCGTCGGCACAGTCGCGCCGCAGCCATTCCCGGATAATGGCCATGATGCCCTCGACATAGTAGGCAATACGGTAGGGGCGCTGCGCTGCCGGGATGTCGAACCGTTCCAGAATGGGCGCAAGGAGATGCCGCTTCAGATGCTCATATCGCGAGTAG